>JASFTA010000043.1:0-7970 GCA_050114115.1 Desulfobacterales bacterium
GCGATCAGATTTTGGCGCGGCATTGCCATGGTGGCACGACCGCGACCCAGATGCGGCGCAATAAAAATGCGCTTGTCTTTATCATTTGATCAATAGTAAAAAACCTTACGGTATCCCATCCCTGAGCGCCGCCTGCGCATCTGGACCAGGGCCGCAGGCCTAACGATCCCTGGCGCAACCAGGCCATCCTCGAAATGCCTTGTTGCCTTGACCCGGCAGGGGTAGCGTTGCGCGACAACCGTGCGAGTTTCGTAAAGGGATCGTCGCCGGCCTTTCAGCCGATGGCATGGATGCCCTGTGCGGCTGCCCGTTACCGTCGATTCGTCCATTAGCCCGAGGAGTTCATCTCATGGCCAAGGCACCGGTCTCAATGGTCAAGCGCTCGCTGTTCTCTTGGATCATGGGGCCCAACACCAAATTGCAGCTGCTGGTCCTGGCGCTCATTGTGATCACCGTTTTCGCGCGCGTTCTGCCGCTGGAAATGCAGAAACGCATCGTCAACGAGGCCATCCGCCTGCGCAACGTCGATCTGCTGGTGCAATACTGCACCATCTATCTGGTGTCCGTGGTCTCCGCCAGTCTGCTCAAATACCTGGTCAACGTGCTGCAGGTCATCATCAGCCAGCGCACCCTGGCGCGCATGCGCAAAGGGCTGTTTGCTCACATCATATCCCTGCCCCTCAGTTTTTTCCGCAATACCCAGCCCGGCCTGGTGGTATCCTCCATCATTGCCGAGCTGGCCCTGCCCTCCAACTTCGTTGGCATGGCGGTGGCCGTCCCCGTGATCAACCTGCTGACCCTGGTGGCCTTTGCCGCGTATCTTTTCTGGCTCAACGCCTGGCTGGCGGCCCTGTCCCTGTCCATTTATCCAGCGGTGGTTTTCCTGGTGCCGCTGCTGCAGCGGCGGGTCAACCTGGCCAATAAGAAACGCGTCGATTTAACCCGCCGCCTTTCCGACAAGGTGGCCGAGTCCATCTCCGGCATCCACGAAATTCATGGCAACGGTGCCTATGGCATCGAAAATCAAAAGGTCGGCGGCATCGTTGACCGGCTCTATCGCATTCGCCTGCGCTGGGACCTGCTGCGGGCCGGTGTTAAAACCTCCAACAATTTCTTCACCAGCCTGGGACCCTT
Source organism: Desulfobacterales bacterium (assembly GCA_050114115.1). Classification (GTDB taxonomy): domain Bacteria; phylum Desulfobacterota; class Desulfobacteria; order Desulfobacterales; family UBA5852; genus JABZFP01. The sequence continues at coordinate 1,135 of JASFTA010000043.1, forward strand.
TCTGGTGTTTATTCTGGGGGGCTATCTCACCATCCAGGGCCAGCTCGAGCTGGGAGCCCTGGTGGCCTTTCTATCGGCCCAGGAAAAACTCTATGATCCCTGGAAAGAACTGATCCAATTTTACCAGGGCTATCAGGACGGCATTGTCAGCTATAACAAAACCATGTCCTATTTCGATGCCGAGCCGGATTACGCGCTGATGGCCCCCGAAGACCGCCCACCGCTGGATCTCGAGGGGCAGGTGTCGGTCCAGAACCTCACCTTCGCGACCGACGACGGACTGAAGCTGTTGGACAATATTTCCCTGACCCTCAACCCTGGCGACCATCTGGCCCTGATCGGCTTTTCCGGCAGCGGCAAGAGCACGCTGGCCCAGTGCATCGGTCAGCTCTATGCCTATACCGACGGCCACGTGCTGTTCGACAACGCCGAGGTCGAGGATTTGAGCAAACAGGATATGGTCCGGAACATGGGGTTTGTCTCCCAGACGCCGTTCATTTTTGACGGCACCATCGAGGAGAATCTGCTCTACGCTTGTCAGGCCATGGACGGCGGCCGCCAGGAAGACGGCCACCAGCCATCACTCGACGATAAAATTCAGGTGCTGCATCAGACCGGGCTTTTCACCGATACCCTGCGCTTTGGATTGAATACGATCTTCAACCCGGGGCAGGATGACCCCTTGGTGGAACAGCTCGTTCGCGTGCGCCGCAACTTCCAGAAACAGTTCGGTGACAGCCTCGCCGAATTTGTCGAATTCTTTGATGAAAATCGCTATCTCTATCACTCCAGCGTGGCCGCCAATCTGCTGTTTGGCAGCCCCAACCGCGAGCGTTTCAAGGGGGCCCGTCTGGCGGCCAGCACGTATTTCCTGGACTTCCTGAAACATGCCGAGCTGCAACGCCCGCTGGTCGAGCTGGGCGCCGATCTCACCCGCCAGACCATCGACATTCTGGGCAACCTGCCCCCCGACAACGTCTTTTTCGAACAGAGTCCGATCGCCCCCGATGAACTGGAGACCTTCAAGGCCGTGGCCAGACAGACGCGACGCAAAAAGCTCCATCAGCTCGATGAGAGCGCCCGCGCCAAGCTGCTCGAACTGGCCCTGCGCTTCACCCCCGGCCGGCACAAGATGATTTCCTTTCCGCACCTTCTGGAACGCCTCATTCTGGAAGGGCGGGCCCTGTTCAAGGAAAAAATCAGTGCGGATGACCCGGACGCCTTTTCCTTCTACGACAAGGAACAATACATTTTTTCCCAGACCATCCAGAACAATATTTTTTTCGGCAAAACCACGACCACCAACGTCAAGGCCCAGGATAAAATCGTTCAAAGCATCATTCATCTGTTGATCGAGGAAGATCTGCTCGAAACCATCGTCCGGATCGGTATGCAGTACCAGGTCGGCGGCAAGGGGGACAAACTGTCGGGCGGTCAGCGCCAGAAGCTGGCGATTGCCCGCGTGTTCCTCAAATCACCCAAGCTGCTGATCATGGATGAGGCCACTTCCGCCCTGGACAACAAGTCCCAGGCGCGCATCCAGAACTTTCTGGACTCGCGTCTCAAAGGCAAGGCCACCGTGATTGCCGTGGTGCACCGACTTGACATCATTAAAAACTTTGACCAAGTTGCGGTTATGAAAGCCGGCAAACTGATGGAGATCGGCACCTACGACGACCTGATGGCCCACAAAGGAGTGCTCTATGAACTCGTCAGCGGCCGACAATAAAACCGGCGGTGGCTGCGAATTCCAGGAAAACCTGGAAATTCTCAGACAAATCGATTTTTTTGCGGGCTTGCCCATTGAAACCCTGAAGATTTTTGCGTATTTGTGTACCAGGGAAAAATACCAGGCCGATGATTATCTGTTCACCCAGAATGACGACGACGGCCAGGCCTTCTACCTGATTTCGGGGCGGGCCGTGCTGATCCACACGTCGGACGATTCGCAAGTCGACATCCTGCAATGCGGGCCTGGTGAGTTCATGGGCAGTCTGGCGCTGTTGGGCAGCATGCCCCGGCTGTTCTCACTACAAGCTGCCGATGCGGTGGAGTGCCTGGTGATGACCCGGGAAAAATTCACCAAAGCGATCGAGCAGTTTCCCGAGTTGATGCCCCGGCTGCTTAAAAGCGTGGTCGTCAATATTCGCAGTTGGGAAAAGCGCTGTATGACCACCATGAGATCTAGAGGGATCGCCCTAAACGGCATGGTGGGGATCAGCGCCCTGTAGTGACACCGAAGTGCTCCATCGACTGGCAGTGGTGCCTAAATGGTCCAAATCACATTTGAATTGAAAAACCGTTTAGCCGATCTAGACGTGCTCTGCGAGCACCTGGCCTCGTTCTGTGAAAGTTGTGGGATCACCAAGAAACAGAAGTTTGAAATTAACCTGGCGCTGGATGAACTTTTTACCAATATCATCAATCACGGGTTCGATGACGATGCCGAACACAAGATCCGGGTGACCTGCGCGCACAATGAGAAAATCGTGGAGATCACCATCCAGGACGACGGCATTGCCTTCAATCCGCTGGAAGCAGCGCAACCGGACCTGGAATGCACTTTCAACGACCGGGAAATAGGTGGCCTCGGAATTCATCTGATCAAAGCCTATATCGACCAGATCGACTATCAACGTGATCGCAACACGAATGTCCTCAAGCTGACGAAGATCCTGAAGCAGTGACGTCAGGGAGGGCTTGGCGGCTACCCGGACGCCGCCCGGCAACGCCTCGCAAGGCGATCCGTGACACGACGAGGACCAAGGGAGGAAAGTATGGACATTACCGAAACCAAGCACGACAACTACAGTGTGTTTAAACTCAATGGTCGGCTGGACTCCAACACGGCCATGGGTTTCGAACAAAAGCTTTTCGAATGTATCGAGGGCGGCAACCAGAAGCTCATCTTGGATTTCAAAGATCTCGATTATATCTCCAGTGCGGGGTTGCGCGTCATCCTCAAAGCCACCAAAAACCTGAAAAACGCCGATGGCAAGCTGGTGTTGTGCGCCATGCAGGATTATGTCAAAGAGGTCTTCGAGATCTCCGGTTTCGACTCCTTTCTCCCCATTGTCCCCACCATCGATGAGGCTGTTAAAACGATCTGATGGCCTACCGGATGGCCGGCGGCACTTCGCTAATCGGTCGGCTTCAGACCGATAAGACCCCGCTTGCCAAGCGCTCTAATAAATTGCGCCACGGCCGCTTCGGCCTCCTTGGGATGCACCCGCGTCTGGCGGCTGAACCGGCGTACGATCTCAGCGAATTTCAAGTGCCCGTCCATCAAATCCCATGTCAGTGTGCCCAATTCATCAAGTTCGAGCTGCTTTAGCGGCGCGACCTCCTGAGGGGGCCCGAAACGGCGCCGCAGCTCCGCCAACCAGGGTTTGATCTGCAGGGGATAGCGCAAGCGCACGGTGCCGTTTTCCAGCCGCATCTCCTCGACCGCCCTGTTTTTCACCGGCACGCAATTCAGCGCCGTCTCCCGCGTCAAACCGCCGAGGGTTCTTTTTTTACGAAATAATCTCATAGCTGCTGCAGATTTCCTCAAAACGATTGCGATCCCAGGCCCCGTCCCAACGGGCCGCCAGAATGCGGTTGGTCTCGGTCTGATGCCAGATACGAAAAGCCTGGGGCGGCAAGCGGCGCTGGATACGCCGTTTCAGCCGGTCTTTCCACGGCATCATCGCCCCCCATCGCCATTCGCGTCCCTGGCGAAACCTCCGGGATGTGACCGGCGGGTCGGACGGCAGACCGTTTTGGCCAGCGAAATTGGAAAGTGATCCGCCATGGTAGCGCAGGGCGGCATCGGCCGGACTCCAGCGCCAAAGGGTCACCTGACGCCGTCGTGTGCCGAAAACGAGTTCGAAACGACCGCTGTCAAATCGAAACCGCTTCAACGGCAGTGTCGGCGGCACCGTCACCTGGAGATCATAGACCGCCACCGTGGGACGGCGCCCCGGTCCATGGTCGTCAAACGACGCCAGCACCGGGGCAAATGCCGACAGAGACGCGCCGGTTCGGTAGAATTGCATCAGGGTGACCCGGTGGCAGTCCGGGCAGTAGAGCACGATGCCGGTGCCGGCCACCCGGGGCCCCTGCCAGCTGAAGGCTTGGGTTTCAAATGCCGTGAGATGTGAGCGCCAGGAGACCGGAAGTTTTTCAAGCTGCACCTGCAGCGGTGATTCCTGCGCCAGCTGTTTCAATTGGCGCCGAAAGGAAAAACGACCCTTTACGATGGCGGTTTTAAATTCCAGGACGGGTTTGAAATCCGACTCCAGCCAGCCGTGATCGGCCCCCAGCTGACCGGTCTCCCAGCCCGCCGGTAGACGGAATCGCAAGCCGGCCCAGGCAAATAGTTTCCCTACGGATGGCGGCGGGGTTGCATGGTGGTCCCCGTCTGAATTGCCCATCAGCGGGGTACCAGGCGGTCCCATTCCTGGGAGGACATTTGTTTGAGGGGAATCGGGCGGTCGGCTTCCCGTTCGCGCGCCACCGGGTTTTGCTGTAGAAAGCATTGGCGCTCCTGGGCCATGGCGCCCAGCAGGCTGAGTTTTATGGTATTGCCGTATTTTTCTTCCGCGTCGCGGGTATTATGGGCCAGATTCAGAGTGATGCGACGGCCGGCGGCGTCCGCAAACGACCACTTCCAGCTGATGATGATGTGAAAAGGATCGCCGTTGTATTCGGAGGGTCGTCCGAAACGCTGTTTCACGCGCTCCAGCAGGGCATCGTAGAATTCGCGGCGCGAATCGAGGTACTTGAGTTTGATGCGCACGACCTGACCGGGCTGCGCACACAAGCCATACGTAATCAAGCCGCTTTTGAACCCGGCCAGCGGCTTGATTTCGACTTCGTTCAGGTATTCCTGGTAGCGCAGCGGCAGCGCGGTCTCCATTTTAACGAACGCGGCCAGATCAGCGATATCCTGACCGAAGGCAAAGGGACCGACGGCCTGGGGAATCGTTTGTTCGCCGGCGCCCGCTGGGCCCCTCATCATCAAGACCCCCAAAACGAGCAGCGTCAACCACCATTTCGATTGCATGTCCTTGCCAGCCTTTCGTCTCAGATTAACACACGCCTCACCGGCGCCATCCCTCAGAGCGCGCCAACGTACTTTCGGCGCCGGCGGTGCTAACCTTTAATATGCCAACCGGCTCAGCGATTTCAAGATCAGGGTAAATCCCATGGCCAGCATGCCGGTGAGCCCCATGCCACACGAAAAACCGGCCAGCAGGACGGGGGCATATTGACGCCACATGGCCCCGTAGCGCTTGAAAAAGAAATAGCGTCCCAAGAGCGCGCCGAAAACCTCTAGGATCAAGCCATGCGGGGCACTCTGGCCCAAGCCGCGCACGACCCCGTAGATCAGCAGGATCGGCAGCCCCAGGAACGTCAGAACGACATAGGTGATCACCCCGAACCCCAAACCGGAAAGCACGTAGACGGCGTTGAGGGCCTGGAAAAAAAGCGAATTGCCCTCGATGGTCGATGTCTGCATGAGCAAGGTGTTGAGGGCCTGCAGGTGCCAGAGCTCCTGGGCGTAGGGGTAACTGCTGGAAGGAATCGGCGCCAGGCGCCAGATAAACTGGGAGAAAAGCAGGCTGGCGATCATGACCACCGGAAAAACCACGATTTCGGCCTTGATGATGCCGCGGATGCTGGTGCCGGTCAGTTCGATCTGCCGAAAATTGACGGTGGCCTCCCCGTAATTGTGGATCGGAATGGGCGCATACCAGATCTCGATGCCCTGGTAGCCGAAGAACTTGGCCCCGGCAATGAAACTGGCCTCGCGAATCAAGGGCAGGCTGACAAACTGACCGGCAATGCCCTCCATGCGGGCGGTAATGTAGGACACCAGGGGCGTGTAAACGAAACCGTAACAGATGAAAAATATCCACGGGAAGGTGGGCACCAGCCAGACGCACAGGCCCACATAGGCCAGGGTCGAAAACACATAGATCCCAATTGAAATCCAGAAATTGAAGTCCCCGCGCCCGGGCGGCGGCTGAAAGAGATCCTGCCAGCTGCCGCGATCGGCGGCCCGCTGCTGGCTGAAAGACCGCACGACATGCCAGATCCCAATAAAAGCGATGGCCAGCCCAAGCCCGATACCGAAGCTCATGTAGAAATCAAAATTGTTGGCAAACAGCGTATCGACGGTGCCCATGCCCGGATGCCAGCGGTGCAGAATCCCGTGGCGGTAGAGCACCGGGTTGAGCACCACCGTGATGATCAAACCCACCAGCCCGCCGATGACCGCCCAGAAAGGCAGCACCATGCCGATGAAAACCAGCCCCAAATCCAGCTGCAGACCCGTGGCGACGGCCGGCAGAACATCTTCTGTGTGGCGCGTCAGCTCGATCCAGGGAATGGGGATCAGGCGGATGGGCTGGGTGAAGAGCAAATCGGAAACCGTGGGCAGAAGAACATAGATCGCCCCGAAGACCAGCCCGATCATGCCGCCGATTGAAAAGATGCGCCATTTCCAGCTTTTCTGCTTGTCTTCGGTGGACTCCGCCAGGGCCATGGTCCCTAAGGCCCCCACCGGGGCCATCGGAAACGGCAGTTTCTCGACATCGGAAGTGATGCGGTAGAGCGCATAGCCCAGACCGAATTGATCGATGCGCTGAATGATCTGGGCCCCGATCAGCAGCAGGATCGGAATCAGCCAGTCGCGGTGCAGGAAGGTCCGCTCCACGAGAGAATCCGCGTCCACCGCGGGGGCGATCCAGGCCGGGATGAATTCGGTCAGCCCCAACATCCGGGCCGCATCCGACTGAACCAGGTACTGATTCCACAAGAGCCCCTGGAAAGGCGAGGCCAGGGCGGCG
>JASFTA010000044.1:0-7966 GCA_050114115.1 Desulfobacterales bacterium
GGGCGGCTTCCTGGCGGGAGGCGTAGATCCATGATCGGCTGGCGCCGCGCTGATCCCGATAGTCCGATCGAAAGAGGTTTAAATGCCGCTGGCGGGTTATTTTCTGGGTCTGAATCAGTTTCAAGGGATTGCTCCTGGTTAATCGGATTCAAGTCGGCCTACCAAACGGCCGATAAGGATCGTGCCGGCGGCACCATCTTCTCCACGATCAATCGCGCCGCTGTCCATTAAATGCCGAAAACTTCTCAGTGCCCGTCGGGAAAGGACAAACCCTATGATGCAGCACGCCGCTCTCTGCCTGGCCGTCATCGCCGGGCTGACAGGTTGCAGTTATGTGGTGCCCGTAACATCGACCGATGAATACAACGTTCAGGAATGCGCCTACGTTGGAACTTTCGAAGAAATTAACAATCCCGGGCAGCTGAGCCTGGGGACCTTGAAACATTACCTCGATACGACGGGCGTTGAATACCGCGTCAAGCGCCGCGCCTACGCCTCCGGGGCCACCCACCTGGTCTGGCTTTACAACCACAGTGAAGCCGCCGGGGCCATGGCCTACGATTGCCCTGCCGGGCAGGCCCCCCTCACCGGTCAGATGGCCGCCCGCGATACGGTCGCCCGTCGCCACCGCTGATCGCCCCGGTCAGAGATCGATCAAACGGCCTGTCATTTCGGTGCTATAGCCCCCCAGAGCCTCGACCCGCCGCTTGAAATCATCACCGCCGATCGTATTCAGCAGGACCTGAAGACCTTCCGTAGGGTAAAATCGTTCCGGTATCACCAGATCGTACTGCTCGGTGACGACCGGTATAAAATCGAGGTCCAGGGCGCGTGCTGCCGCCTGGATGCCAAGGCCCACATCGGCCGTTCCGCTCAGCACGGCCACCGCCACGGCCATATGGGTGAATTCCTCGTCCATGTAGCCATTGATGGTCTCGGGCCTGATGCCCAGCTGCTCAAGACGAAAATCAAGCAAGATCCTTGTTCCTGATCCCCCCTGCCGGTTGATGAAGCGCAGATCCTCCTGAGCCAGGTCTTCGAGCCCGCGAATATTTCGGGGATTGCCTTTGGGGACCAAAAGACCTTGATCGCGCAGAACAAGGTTAACCAGTCGTACGTCCATATCGGGTAGATACTTGCGAACATAGGAACGGTTGTAGGAACCGTCGGCCGTATCGAGCAGGTGGGCGCCGGCCAGGTGACAGACACCGCGTTGGAGCGCCATCAGCCCCCCCATGCTGCCCACATGGCTGGAAGACAGGCTGATCCCGGAGGCCCCCCGGCGGATTTCGTCCGCCAGGATGTCCAGGGTATTGTCATGGCTCCCGACGATCAGGATGGTTTTCTCCAGGGCTGCCCGCGGCCGGAGCAACTCGACCGAAGAGGATTCGCCTTCGAGGAGGCCTTCCGCATTCGAGGCAATCCGTAAAAGGCCGTCGGCCTCTGTGATTGTGGTGATGCACCCGGCCCCCCGCGGAAGAGGGGCGGCCACCAGACGCCCGTCCACCTGCCCCAGTTTGACCCGCAGGAACTCCTCCAAGCCCAGCTTGGAGGGAATTTTCCGGGTGGCCTGCGCCGCCACGCGCTCCGGGGCATCATCCGGCTGGCCGATATAACGCCGAATAAGGGGACGCACGAACTGCTCAAACGCGATAATGGCCGACACCGGATAACCGGGCATACCGAAAACGGGATGGCCCTGCACATCGCCGGCCAAAACCGGTTTGCCGGGCATGATCGTCACCCCGTGGACCAGGATTTCCCCCAATGCCGCCACCACGGTCTGGGCGTAGTCTTCCGTACCGGCCGAAGAGCCCCCCACGGTCAGCACCATGTCGCAGCCGTCGGCCAGGCCCTTGGCAACCGCATCCTGGATGGCCTGCGGATCGTCCGCGATAATTTCGTGACGCGTGAAGGTGCCGCCGGCCGCTTCCACCAGCTTGCCCAGCATGTAGGCATTGGTTTCCAGCACCTGTCCGGGGCCGGGGGTGGCCGTCGCGGCTCCCTGCCAATCCAGCAGCTCCGAGCCGGTGGGGATGATCAAAACCCGCGGCCGGCTGTATACTTCAACCTCGAAAACCCCTCCGGCCAGCAGGGCACCGACACAATAGGGGGTCACGCCGTGATTACGCGGAAACAGCAGTTCGGTGGCCACGATGTCCTCCCCCATACGACGAACATGCTGCCAGGGAAACGCCGGGGCCTCGATTTCGACCCGTCCGTCACCCAGGTCGTTGACCTGTTCGATCATGATGACGGCATTGGTGTCGGGCGGAAGAACATGTCCGGTGTTGATGGCGAAGGCCTGGCGGCCAATGTCGAGTTGCCGCGGATCGGTTTCACGGGCCCCAAACGTGTCTTCGGCCCGTACCGCGATACCGTCCATGGCGGCGGCATGGAAATGGGGCGCCGACAGGCGCGCGAACACCGGCTGCGCCAGGATGCGACCCACGGCATCCGGAACCGCCAGCGTTTCCATGCGCGGGGGATCCGATGCCGGAAAACGGTCCATGACCAGCTGCCGGGCCTCGGCCAGCGGTTTCATTTTAAGATAGATATTGCGTTTGCGATCCATTGCGGACTCCTTGGTTGGGGCGACACCGGTTCATCCACCACAGGGATCCAGCATCATTCAAACAACTCGACCTGAACCAGCGTCCCTTGGTCCAATCCTTCGGTATTGGCATCGATACACAGCAACCCGTCGGCCGCCGCCATGGTGCGGATCAAGCCGGATTTCCCCAGCAGCGGTTCGGCATCCCATCCCTCTGCGGCCGGCACCAGCCGGACCCGCACGTAGTCGACCCGCCCCTGAACCGACGGCAGGTTGCGGGTCAGCCGCGCCGGCACAGGAACACGGCAGGTGAATTGCGGGTCCCGACCGGCCAGATACATGAGGAAGGGTCTTACCAGAACGGTAAAAACCACCATGGCCGAGGTCACATGCCCGGGCAGCCCCCACACGGGTTTACCGGCGGCACGCGCCAGAATCGTCGGTTTGCCGGGTCGAATCGACACCCCATGCACCAGGATTTCCGATGCCTCGAGGGCCTGCAGCACATCGATGGTATAGTCGCGGGTGCCCACGGAACTGCCACCGGAGATCAGGACCATGTCATTGGCCGCTAACGCCTGGCGACATACACTTAGCAGCGCGTCATAATCATCTGGGATAATCCCGTAGGCCTGGGGACGTCCTCCGGCGGATTGGACCTGGGACGCCAAAGTGGCACTGTTGACATCGCGGATCTGGGCCGGACCGGGAATCGTATCCACTGGTACGACTTCATCCCCCGTTGAAAGGATGCCAACGCGCGGCTGTTTGAAAACATCCAGGCGGCTTTGGCCCACGGCGGCCAGCAAGCCAACTTCCGGGGACCGAAGGAGCTGGCCCCGCCCAAGGAGTTTGTCGCCGCGATGAAGGTCTTCGCCCCGTGAGATCACATGCTGGCCAGGGGCCGCGCTCTTATAGACTTCAATCGTTTCCGCATCGATGGCTTCCGTATGTTCAATCATGACGACCGCATCCGCACCCTCGGGCAGCATGCCGCCGGTGGCAATGCGGACCGCTTCACCGGGTCCGACAGCCAGATCCGGTTTTGCCCCCATGGCGACGCTGCCGACCAACCGCAAAAACGCCGGATTACCCTCGGAGGCGCCGAAGGTCGAAGCGCCCCGCAAAGCATAGCCGTCCATGGTGGAACGTGAAAACCCCGGAATGTCGAGATCGGCGACGACGTCTTGCGCCAGCACCCGGTTGTTGGCCGCCTTCAGGGGAACGGTTTCGACCGCCTGGCGGTGGAATGACGTGGACAACGCCCGTACGGTCTCGATATCCACGACTTTGAAAAAAGTTTTCATGGTGCCCTCAGCGTTTTCATTGAAAGCCTTGGATAAAACAACAATATTCTCGGCAGGTTTGGCTTGATTTTCTCGGCTCAGCGCCGTAAGTTAGGCTTTATCCTTCGAATACGATGAAAAATCAATATCTTTAGAAAGACGATCTTCACATCAATGGGCACAACGACACCCCCCAACGGTGGAAATGGCGATTCGCCCCCAGCCAAGCCGATCAAGGGCCTCCGGCGTGCAGTGCATACCCTCACCGCCAAAATCTTCAAAAAAGGGGAGGATGACTCTGACACCGACCCCGCCGCTGCCCGGGAAATCCAAGACCAAGAGGCATCCATGAGCACCGCAACCGAAACCCCGGATGATCCGGGCCGGGCCGACCGGCCAAATTTTCTGACCACCACGACGTTCGACAGCTTCGATCTGCCCCCAACCGTGCTGCAAGGCCTGGGCGACGCCCAGTTTGTGAACTGCACGCCGATTCAGGCCCAGGTCCTGCCCGTCGCCCTGGCCGGTAAGGACGTGGCCGGGCAGGCCCAGACCGGTACGGGGAAAACCGGCGCGTTCCTGGTCACCATTCTGACCCGCCTGCTGGCGCTGCGCGACCGCCCGCCCAAGCTTCCGGCCGCCATCATTGTCGCGCCGACGCGCGAGCTGGCCTCGCAGATTCATCAGGAAGCCATGTTGATCGGTGCCCATACGGGCCTGACATTTGCCCAGATCGTGGGCGGGGTCGACTATCAGAAACAAGCCGCAATCCTTAAACAGGGCGTCGACGTCGTCATCTGCACACCCGGACGCATCATCGATTACTTCAAACAGGGCATTTTCAAAACCGCCGGTATTAAAATCGTCGTCATCGATGAAGCCGATCGCCTGCTCGACCTGGGCTTCGCACACGACATGCGCTTCATCCTTCGCAAACTGCCGCATTATGAAAAACGCCAGTCCATGCTTTTTTCCGCGACCCTCTCCCATCGGGTGCTCGAGCTGACCTATGAGTACATGAACCTGCCCGAGTTTATCTCGGTAACCCCGGAAGAGGTGACGGTCGAGCATATCGACCAGAGCGTATTGCATGTTGGGCTGGAAAGTAAATTTGCCCTGCTGCTGGGCATCCTGGAACGCGAAGATTGGCACCGCGTCCTGATATTCGCCAACACCAAGGCCGGGGTCGAATGGCTGGCTGAAAAGCTGCGGCGCAACAGGCTGCCGGCGGAGGGCATCACCGGGGATCTCCCCCAACGCAAACGCTTCCGCCTGATGGACCAGTTCAAGGAGGATCAGGTCAAGATCTTGGTGGCCACCGACGTGGCCTCGCGTGGCATTCACATCGAGGATATATCACATGTGATCAACTACGACCTGCCCCAGGATTCCGAGAGCTATGTACACCGGATCGGGCGCACCGCCCGGGCCGGCAAGACCGGCAAAGCCATATCCCTGGCCTGTGAAAACTACGTCTTTCATCTTGAGCCCCTCGAAGAAATGTTGGGGTATAAGATACCGGTTATCTGGCATGAAGACGACTGGCTCGTCGAAGACAAGGCCGGACCGGTGCGCTCCCAGCGCAAACCCCGGCCCAAGCGCACGGCCCGCAACAAACCGCGCCCCCGCAGCACCAAGCCATCGGCTCGCAAAATTGAAATCAACAAGGACCGGCCGCCGGATTATTTCCCCGGGACCTTCTTCGGGTTTGCCCCGGCGCCCGAAAAGCCGGTTGAACCGGCCGCCGAAGAACCCAGCAAGAAAAAACGCCGGCGCTGGCGGCGCAAGAAGAAGACCGGCGGTGCGCCCAACGGAAAAACTGAAGCCGCATCGGCGAAACCGGAGGCCGCATCGCATCCGCCTTCGTCGGACCTGGCCGCAGCCCCAACCGAGGTAAAGGATACCTGAAAATAGGCTGATGGCCGATTGCAGCATCCTTTGCGCGCCATGACCCCTCCCTTCGCGTAAAGCAATGATACGACAAGCCGGGCGGGGATTTAAAGCCAAGCGGCCCGGCTTGCACATCGCTTTGCGGTGGACTACCTTGCTGCCATGGGACACGTCTTCGAATTCAGCGATGCCAATGAATACCAGCGCTGGTTAAACAGCCCCAGCCGCCGGTTTGCCGCCGAGCTTGAGAGTCGCTTGATGATGGACATGCTCAAGCCCATGCCCGGTGAAACCTTGCTGGATATCGGCTGCGGAACCGGTGCCAGCCTTGAGCCTTTTCTGGGATTTGGGCTGCAGGTGACCGGTATCGATCCCTCCCCCTATATGCTGGATATCGCCATCGCCAATATGATGAACCGGGTAGATTTCTATCGGGGTTTTGCTGAAGACCTGCCGTTTGACGATAATTCGTTCAACTACGCCACCTTGATCACGGCGCTGGAATTTGTCGACGAGCCCCTCAAGGCATTGGAGGAGGCCTGCCGGGTTGCCAAGGACAAGGTGTTTATCGGTGTGCTCAATCGCTATGCCATCAAAGGATTTCAACGCCGCGTCCGGGGTTTGTTCACCCCAACGATCTTCAACCGGGCCCGCTTTTTCAGCGTCTGGGAGATCAAGCAGATGCTCACCGGGTTGCTCAGCAAGGCCCCCATGTCGTGGCGCACGGTTTGTCAGCTTCCGGTTACCGGCAACCGTTTTCTCTCGCGCATGGAGCAATCCACCTTTGTCCAGCGCTGCCCTTTCGGCACCTTTGCCGGCATCGTGGTCTCTCTGGTGCCGCGTTTTCGCATCCGCCCGCTGACCCTGCGCTACAAAACCGGCCAGGCCGGCCCGCTGCCCGGACTGCCCATGTCGCCCTATCGCAATGCGGCGCAGTTCGACCACGCGCCCTAAGGAACCGACCGAAATGGAAGCCCTGCTTTATGACCAGCGCGAAGATCTGAAGGTCCGCTGTCGCCTGTGTGCCCACTATTGCAAGATCAGTGAGGGCCAAAACGGCATCTGCGGCGTGAGGGCCAATCGCCAGGGGCGGCTCGAGTCCCTGGTCTATGGCAAGATCATCGCCCAAAATGTGGACCCGATCGAAAAAAAACCCCTGTTCCATTTTCTGCCCGCTAGCCGCTCATACTCCATCGCCACGGTGGGCTGCAATTTCAAATGCCGTTTTTGTCAGAATGCCGATATCGCCCAGCTGCCCTCCAATCGTCAGGGATTGATCCTCGGCAAAGACACCCCTGCCGAGGCGGTCGTCGCCGATGCCGCCGCTGCGGGCTGCGCCAGCATTGCCTATACCTACACCGAGCCGACGATTTTTTTCGAATATGCTTTGGCCGTCGCCAAACGGGCGAAGCGCGAAGGCATTCGCAATGTTTTCGTGACCAACGGCTATATGTCGGAGCAAGCCCTTGCCCTGATCGCGCCCTATCTGGATGCCGCCAATGTGGATTTGAAGGCCTATTCCGACCAATTCTACCGGGATATGTGTCAGGCCCGCCTGGCGCCGGTCAAGGCCACGCTGCAAAACATGAAGGCCCTCGGTATCCATGTCGAAGTGACGACGCTCGTCATCCCGGGCCTGAACGACGATCCGTCCGAATTAACGGACCTGGCGGCGTTTCTGAGGGACGCCCTGGGTCCCGAAACCCCATGGCATCTGAGCCGCTTCCATCCGACCTACCAATTGACCGACCGGCCCAACACCCCGGCCAAAACACTGCATCAGGCACGCCAGATCGGCTTGGATGCCGGTCTGAAGTATGTCTATATCGGCAACCTGCCCGGCAGCGGCGCCGAGAACACCTTATGCCCCAATTGCGGCAACAGCGTCATCAACCGCTTCCATTACAATACCCGAACCAATCTGATTGATGGCAACCATTGCGCCTATTGCCACGAGGCCATCGACGGCCTTTTCTGAAGACCCGCCACGGCCATTGCCTTTCGGTTTGCCGCTGGCCGATTATACGCGCGGAATGCGTTGGACCGCCAGCAGTGAGCAGAAGGCCAACAGCGCGCCCCCAATAAAGGTCAGACGATAGTCCACCATCCAGAGGATACCCCCGGCGGCCGGCAGCACCACGGCGGCAATGTGATTGATCGTAAAACCCACGGCCATACTGGGGGCAATGTCCTGAGGATCGGCGATTTTCTGAAAGTAGGTGCGGATCGCAATGGC
>JASFTA010000045.1:0-7938 GCA_050114115.1 Desulfobacterales bacterium
GATGAAGGCCACCCAGGAGGGCGTCGAGATCGAGATCAAGGATTCGGGCATCGAGCGCCAGTGCGAACACGAATTCTTCGAAAAGACCGAAGAGGAGGTCGACTGGGCCGAAGCCGTCCTGAGCACGGCCTGCGGCATTGGGGTCCAGTTCATGGCCGAAAAATACCCCAAACCGGTCTATCCCGGCCTGAACACCACCTTCCTGGGGGCGGTCGAAGAACTGGGTGTGTACACGGAGCGCTGCCAGGCCTGCGGCAACTGCAAAGTGGGCAAGTTCGGTGGGATCTGCCCCGTCGCGCGCTGCGCCAAGCGGGTCCTGAACGGTCCCTGCGGCGGCTCCACCAATGGCAAATGTGAAATCAGCAAGGACGTGGACTGTGCCTGGCAGCTGATCGTCGACCGCCTGAAGCTCTTGGGCAAGCTCGACACCTACGAAGATCTCACCCCCATCAAGGACTGGTCCACCGATCGGGCCGGCGGCCCACGCAAACTCGTCAGGGAGGATGTGCAGCATGACAGCTAAAACGCCGAGCAAACTGGAAAAGGTTCTGGCTGCGGGCCACTTCGCCGTCACTTCCGAGTGCGGTCCTCCCCGCGGCAGCGATCCCAGCGGGATCGCCGAAAAGGCCGAAATGATCAAAAACCATGTGGATGCTATTAACATCACCGACAACCAGACCTCGGTCTGCCGCACGTGCTCGCTGGCGGTCTGCATCCGCCTCAAGACCATGGGCCTGGAGCCGGTGCTGCAGATGGTCACCCGGGACCGCAACCGCATCGCCCTGATGAGCGACATCCTGGGGGCCGCCTCCTGGGACATTCACAACATCCTTTGCCTGTCAGGCGACCACCAGAGCTTCGGGGACTGCGCCCAGGGGCAGAACGTGCACGATCTCGATTCGATGCAACTGCTGCAGACCGTGCGGATGATGTGCGACGAGGGCAAATTCCTGGGCGGCGACGACATCAAACGTCCCCCCCAGATGTTCGCCGGTGCGGCCGCCAACCCCTTTGCGGACCCGTTTGAGATCCGCGTGGCGCGCCTGGCCAAGAAAGTCAAGGCCGGGGCCCAGTTCATCCAGACCCAGTGCATCTACAACCTGGACAAATTCGAGGAATGGATGCAGGGTGTACGCGACCGCGGTCTGCACGAGAAGACCGCCATCATGGCCGGGCTGACGCCCATGAAGTCCGCCGGGATGGCCCGCTACATGAAAAACCGGGTGCCGGGCATGGACGTGCCCGACGAGGTCGTCAAGCGGCTGGCCGACACCCCCAAAGACAAACAGGCGGAGGAGGGCATCAAGATGTGCATCGAGTCTATCCAGCGCCTGAAGGAGTGCGAAGGGATCCGCGGTTTTCACATCATGGCCATCGAGTGGGAAGAAAAGGTCCCCGGGATCGTTGAAGCGGCCGGCCTTTATCCCCGGCCCGAAGTTTAGGAGGACGCATGAAGACCTTTGAAAACCTGATCGAAGAAGTCCAGAAACCCGGGTTGTGCCACCACTGCGGCGGCTGCGTGACCTTCTGTACGGCCATCAACTACGGCGCCCTGGAACTCGATGCGGAAGGTATGCCCCAGTTTGCCGACCGGGCCAAATGTATCGAATGCGGCCTGTGCTACAGCATCTGTCCCGAGATCGACGAAATGCAGGAGGAAACACGGCAGGTGGCCGGCTGGGAGCCGCCCATGGGGCGCGTGCTGGATACGACCGTGGCCCGCTCAATGGACCCCGCCATCCGCGCCAAGGCCACCGACGGCGGGGTGGTCACCGCGCTGCTGGTCCACCTCTTCGATCGCGGTCACATCGATGGGGCGATCGTCACCAAGCAGACCGGGCCTTTCGAGCGCGAGCCCTGGCTGGCGACCTCCCGCGAAGAAATCATCGATGCGGCCGGCTTCTACATCGACAGCTCGCACGGTATGAAACACTTCGGCCACGATTACTCCACCTACTCCCCCTCGGTACAAGAATTCCGCCCCATGCTCCAAAAGGGCCTGCGCCGGGTGGCCCTGGTGGGGACCCCCTGTCAGATCAAGGCCCTGCGCAAGATGGAAGCCCTGGGGATCGTGCCTTCCGACTCCATCCGCTATAGTCTGGGGCTGTTCTGCTCCGGCAATTTTATTTTCGATGAAAAGGAGCGTAAGGTGCTGGAGCAGAAGGGCGGCTTCAAATGGCAGGACGTGCAGAAGGTCAACCTGCGCGACAAACTGATCGTCCAGCTCAATACCGGCGAGAAGAAAACCATACCACTGACCGAGCTTGAATTCATGAAGCGCTTCGCCTGCCACTACTGCCCGGATTACGCCGCGGAATATGCCGACATTTCTTTCGGCGGCATCGGTGCGGAGGAGGGCTGGACAACGGTGGTCACGCGATCCCCCGTGGGACGCGCCATTATAGCGGATGCCCGCGGCAAGGCCGTCGAACTCTATAATTTCAAGAGCAGCCCGGACAAACCCATGGAGGTCTTTAAAAAGATCCAGGCCGCCTCAAGCCGTAAGAAAAAGTACTCAAAACAGATGCACGACAAGCTCGTCAAGGGTCATACGGCCTAGACGCGGTTTCATCAACGATCAAGCAAGTTCAAACGGGCCCGGGGGAAAATCGTATCCCTGGGCCCTTGGCATGCCACAGAGGGCCTTCCCCCGATCTCCTCGACAACGGCACCGATTTTGGCAGGTCTTCATTGCGCTGGCGGTGGCGGCACCGGCCGGCACCGCCAAACATCAGACCACCGTTCGAACCGGCCCGACCGTGCGCCCGAATTCGGGCAGGAAGCGCGCATTATGCGAATGCCGCCAATTGTGGGCCGAAATCGAGAAGACACCGGACCATGAAACAATAAAGCGGCGAACGATGCGGAACACAGGCCCCATCTTGACCATGATTGTCCTTGTTGTTCTGGCATTGTTTTTCGAGATCGACACGACCGAAGCCATGGCACGCGGCGGTGGTGCCGGCGGGGGCGGCGGCTTCAGTGGTGCGCGCGGCGGCGGTGTGCGCAGCGGTCCGCCCGGTGCCTACCGTATGCGACGGGTATACACGCCCCGAGCACCTGCCAGGGAGGGCGGCTTGACGCCCCGACCCAAGAGCGAACCCCAGCGGCCTGCTACGCGCAACTCCCGGCCGGCGGGCATGCAATCGCCCCAGACCCGCGGGCATTCCTTTGTCTCTCCCCAAGAAAGTCCGGCCAACTATCGTAATATTACCGAAAAATATGAGAAACTGCGTGAAAACCGACACAAGGATTACGGGGATCAACAGCATCCCGGGAATTAATGTTTGGGCTTGGGCGCGGTCTAGATCAACCTCCCGTGCTGGGGATAAAAAAAGAGCTTGTACAATCGCATGCACAAGCTCGGGATGCGGCGGCCCCTTCGTGGCATAAAGCGGCCGACGCCGACACCGTATGCGGGGATGCCATACGGGCGGCACCGGCCGAAATTGCGACTAAATGCGTTAACTGCCCATTTCCGGCACCGGGGTCGCAGCTGGCTCGCGACGTCCGCTGCCCTGGCCGTCGCCCCCAAAACCCGGGCTGGTGGTGTAGCTAGAAACCTCGAAGTCCGGATAGGCCGTACCACCGTGCTCGACCATGTCGAGACCTTCCAGCTCTTCTTCCGGCGAAACCCGCAGACCGACGGTCATGTCGATCAGCTTGAACATCACAAACGCCGCCGGGAAGGTCCACACAAAGCAGGCCCCGATACCGACCAGCTGCACACCGACGGTTCCCAGGGAGAACCCTCCCATGTCGAAGAGACCGGCGGCCAGGGTGCCCCAGGCACCGCAGACCCCATGAACCGAGATGGCCCCGACGGGATCGTCGATCTTGATCTTGTCGAAGAACATCACGGAGAAGACCACCAGAACACCGGCCACGGCCCCGATCACGATGGCGCTCGTCGGCGAGACGTTGGCGCACCCGGCGGTAATACCCACCAGACCGGCTAAGGCTCCGTTGAGGCTCATGCCGACTTCGGGCTTGCCGAATTTAAACCAGGAAGTAAACAGCGCGAATACGGCGCCGGTGGCGGCGGCCAGATTCGTGTTCACGAAAATCATGGCAATACTCTTGTCGGCCGTGGTGGTGGAACCCGGGTTGAAACCAAACCAGCCCAGCCACAGGATGAAGACCCCCAGGGCCGCCAAGGGCATATTGTGGCCCAGAATCGGCCGGACACGCCCGTCTTTGGTGTATTTGCCGATGCGGGGGCCAAGCACCAGGGCGCCGGCCAGGGCGGCCCAGCCGCCCACCGAATGCACCACGGTGGAGCCGGCGAAATCGATAAAACCCAGACCTTCCAGCCAGCCGCTGCCGTCGAGCAGGCTGCCCCAGGCCCAGCTGCCGAATACGGGGTAGATGATGGCACTCAAGACCGCGCTGTAGAGAAGGTATCCGATGAACTTGGTGCGCTCGGCCATGGCGCCCGAAACGATGGTCGCGGCCGTGGCGCAGAAAACCACCTGAAACATCCAGAAAGCCAGCACCCACTCGGTACCTTCACCGGTGAACCCGCTCAGGAAGAACCCGGAGGTGCCGAACCATCCCGTGGACGAAGCGCCGAACATCAACCCGAAACCGATAGCCCAGAAGGCCAGTGTGCCCATGGAGAAATCCATCAGGTTCTTCATCAAGATATTGACGGCATTTTTAGCCCTGGTGAAACCCGATTCGACCATGGCGAATCCGGCCTGCATGAAAAAGACCAGGGCCGCGGCCACGAGGGTCCACAGGAAATTGGCATGATCCTGCACCAGGTCGATGGCGGCCTTGTTGGATAAGGCTGTCGGGGGCTCATCGCCGGCCCAACAGACAGCAGCACTCAAGCAAACGAACAACAGGATAGGCAGCATACGTTTCATGTTCTGTTCCTCACTCCAGATTAAAAGTTGTCGATAACACACCCGTGGATACGGTCAATTCTGTGGGCCCGGCCGACGGACAATGCCTGGGGCCATGTTTCAATTCCGCCTGTCATAATGGCAAAGGTCGTGCCAAGGGCCGAACCAATCCAATGGAACTGGTATCTATTAGAAAATATTATATTTTAAGGCTTTAATCTGAAAGGCGGGGTGGGCGTTAGGGCCTGCCGATAATTACAATTTTGTTCTATGAAGAAACTTTAAAAACATTATTGTAGAATTATTGAAGTCATGACCATAGAACCCGATACGCAATCCGTATCGCCGGACACCAGGCAAAACCGCGCCCCGCTTTCTGTGCACTTGGGATTACGGCAAGGTGAGGAATTAATAAACATTATGGAGGGACGGTTAACTGAACCAGGACCGGGTGTTCAGGCAAATTTTGACCAGCATGAGCATAACCGGGACTTCGATCAGAACCCCCACAACTGTCGCCAGGGCCGCGCCTGAACTCAAGCCGAAGAGCATGGTCGATGTGGCAATGGCGACTTCGAAGTGGTTGGACGCCCCGATCATGGCGGCCGGTGCGGCATCCGCGTATCGCAATTTCAGGAACCTGGCCAAGGCATAACCAAGGCCGAAAATGAGTACGGTTTGGATGAACAAGGGCACGGCGATCCACAAGATCGTCAGTGGATTGGCCAAAATGACCTCACCCTTGAAGGAGAAGAGCAATACCAGCGTAATCAGCAGGGCAACGATGGTGATCGGGGTGAGCACGTGCAGGAAACGCTCCTTGAACCACGTCTCACCTTTGGCGGAAATAATCCAACGGCGTGAAAAATATCCGGCCACAAGGGGTAGCGCCACATAAATGCCAATGGAAAGAAGCAGCGCTTGCCATGGCACAGGCAACCGTCCAACGCCCAGCAAAAAACCGCCGAGAACCCCATAAAGCAGCAGCATGGTCAGCGAGTTAATGGCCACCATGACCAGGGTAAGACCGTCATTTCCCCGGGACAGAAAACCCCAGACCAGCACCATTGCCGTGCAGGGCGCTATCCCCAGCAGAATGCATCCGGCAAGGTAGCTTCGCCACAGGGGAACCTCCAGCGCCTTGATGCCATCGACAAGGACCACTGTCCCTGATCCGTGGGTAGCGCCAACCGGAAGATCCAAGCCAAAAGGCATTTTTACTTGGTCCACCGCATCCGGACCGATAAATTCATAGAAAAGGGTGCCGAGAAAAAACAGGGCAATGGCGTACATGGTAAAAGGCTTGATCGCCCAGTTGATGAAAAGCGTTAGAAAAACCGGCTTGCCGCTTTTACCCGCCTTGATGACCTCACCGAAGTCGATCTTGACCATGATGGGATACATCATGAAAAACAAACAAACGGCGATGGGGATGGAGACAACCGGCGCTCCGTTTACGAATATGGCCATGCCGTCCAAGGCTTGCGCCACACCAGGGGCAATTTTACCCAACAGAATTCCGCCGAGGATGCACAAAAGCACCCAGACGGAAAGATAGCGCTCGAAAATACTGGTCATTTTGCGTTCGTTGTTATGGGCGGTATCTGTGCTCATTTCTCGATCTGCTCCAATTGCGGGCTATTTCGGAAGCGATTCAGGCAAGGACGCGACAAATGCGCGGATCTCATCGCGCACGCGGCGTTAGGGGCCATCGCCTTCACTTCGGTGGTTTCTGATTTTACCAATGCCGGCGGATCGTCAAAACCAACATGAACGACTCTGGCATTATCGGGAAAAAACGGACAGGCCTCATGGGCATGGCCGCAAACCGTAACGACAAAATCCCACTGAAACATTCATCGACAAGTTGAGACCTTTAGTGCGACATATCAACCCCGGCTTCGGCTATGGCCTTGACTGCCAGCGGATCGAGGCCATGGGTTTCGACACCTGCCGATCGGCACTTGATTACGTCCCGCCTAAGATGCTCCACCCCCCATCCGCCATCTGGCTGCGACACGAATTCCCTGTGCATGAAACAAGGTACTTTGCCGCCTGTCCATAATTCCCCACCTTCGATGACGATATTGTAACGCGGCCTTATTTTACCAGAGCGATCCGTGAAAAAAAACACCCCTGGCCCAAAAATCGGGACCAGGGGCAATATAGATGTTATGTAATGTTATTTTAGGGGCTTACATCTAGTTTATGTGATGGGGTCCACATCTTGCGGTAATCCCCTCTTTCGCTGTGCGGGAAGGGTTGGCGACATCTCCAACCGGCGCAAAACCTCCGGAGGTTTTCATCCGAGTCGTTGACTTAGGCGGCCTTCTCCCAGGACTCGATCACAACCCCCTCCTCGACGTCTTCCCAGCCGGTGATCATGGCCTTGGTGTGGGCCGTGATCGAATGACCGGTGGTGATCATGTACAGATGCACCACCAGGAAACAGAGAATGGCAAAGGCACCGGCCAAGTGGAGCAGGGCCATCAACTCCAGCGACAGCCCGCTGATGCCCCAGGCGGCCCATTCGTTATAGCCCCAGTAGAGGAAACCGGTCAGCATCTGAACCGGCAGCAGGGCGGCCGCCAGGGCCAGATAGGTCAACCGCTGGACCGGGTTGTGCTTGGCCTCCTTGCGTTTGGGGAAAGGATGGGGCTCACCCCGGAAGATGCCGATCACATAATAGCGAATGACCTCGAACATCTTTTTCGTGGTGGGCACGTACTGCTTCCACTCCCCTGTGGTGTGTACCCAGAAGACAAAGAATGCAAAGGCCACCAGCCAGGTGAGACCGACCCAGTTGTGAATTTCAACCGCCTGCTCGAAACCGATCAGCGAGAAGGTGCCGTGGACCTCGAAACCGGTCACCAGTAAAACGGCGATCAGGGCCGCCTGCAGCCAATGCCAGAAACGTTCGTAACGGGTATACAGATATATGGGAACCGTTTTTTTCATGATGCTCAGGACTCCTCTCGCTTGCCGTTGGTCAGACAGCGCCCCAGACCATGGCATAAAACACCGAAAAGCGACGCCGCCACGGCCACCCAACCCAGCGTGTCCAGCAGGCCGGTCCGGTCGCGTCCGG
>JASFTA010000046.1:0-7789 GCA_050114115.1 Desulfobacterales bacterium
GGAAACGTTTGGCAGGACAAACTGACCGAAGGTTTGACTTTAAACCGATGCACTGGTAGAAATTCCCGCCAAGCCGACCGGTAACGGAACACGGTGCGAAACCGTGACGGACCCGCCGCTGTGACCGGGGACGCCGGGCTGCGAGAGGGTCACTGCGTGGCGCTACGTAGGGTCTGTCCAGAAATGGATGGATACGAACGGCAGTCACGTGGGAAGACAGCCGCCCGCGGATAATCCGGAAGTCAGAAGACGACCGCTCGGCACGGAGAGGACCTGACGGTAAAGGGTTCCTTGGGCTGCGCTGCGCCCAGGGAACCCTTTCCTTTTTTTGATGGGCTCTTCAAAAGTCCGATAGCGGCGTTACGCGTAGCCCTCGTCACGGCGGCGTACTTAAGTACGCCTCACGCCTCGGACTTCGCAAGCCGCCTATCGAACTTTTTACAAGCCCATCTTTAGTGGAGAATTAAAAAGGGAGATATCGCCATGCCTTTGCCATCCGTTCGCGTGGTCGCCATCGGCCGTTTCGAATTTCAGGAAATGCCCCTTCAGCCGCCGGGCGATCATGAAGTCCTGATCCGGGTGGACGTGACCGGCTTATGCCGAACCGATCTTAAAATCGTGCAGGTTGGCCATCGCGATCTGGTCCTGCCGCGGGTCCCTGGTGAAGAGGTGGTCGGCACGATCGAGGCCGTCGGCGACGGCGTCCGTCAATTTCAGCCTGGTGAGCGTGTCTATGTCTACCCGGGCGTGTGGTGCGGCCAGTGCCCGGCCTGCCGGGCGGGCGCCGAAAACCTCTGCCGCCAGATGCAGATCATGGGCTTTCACCGCGATGGCGGTTTCGCCCCCCACGTCACCGTTCCGGCCCAGAGCGTGATTCCGGTGCCCGAGGGTCTAGCGGCGGACGCGGCCGTATTTGCCGAACCCCTTTCCTGCTGTCTCAACGCCCTCGAGCGGGCAAGCCTTCAGCCCGGCGAGCGGATCGGCATTTGGGGGGCCGGCCCGGCCGGCACGCTGCTGGCGCGGGCGGCGCGTGCGCTTGGTGCCGAACCGCTCAATATCGAAACCGACCGTCGCCGTCGGGAATTGATCGGCGGCGTCGCGACGGCGGACGGAAACCTCTTTGACGTCGCCGTTGTCGCCGTCGGCGATCAGAAGGCCTATCAGGAATCCCTGGCGCATTTGCTCCCGCGGGGTCGCCTGGTGGTGTTCTCCGGTCTGCCGCCGGACGATGACCGCCCCGATCTCAGCTTCAACCAGCTCCATTATATGGAGCAGACCCTGGTGGGCGCTTATGGGTGCTGCTACCGGCATGGTCAGGAAGCCCTGGCCATGATCGCCGAAGGCCGCGTGCCCGTGGCCGATATGGTGTCGCACCGCCTGCCGCTCAGCCAACTGGATGCCGCCCTAGACCTCGTGGCGCAACGGGCGGGAATGAAAATCTTGCTTTACCCCTGGCAGGAGGAGACCGCAGGATGAACGACCACGATGCCCTTAAAGCCTTTGGCCGGCAAATCCAGAAATTGATCAACCGGCAGAACCTAACGCGCGCGGAGAGCTATGCCATGTTCCGTCAATTGCTCGACGATGAACAACCCGACTTGCAGCAGGGCGCCTTTCTGGCTGCGCTGGCCGCCAAGGGCGAGACACCGGAGGAGATTGCCGGGGCCTGGCAGGCCATTTTCGAGCTGGATACGATTCAGACGCAGGCGGATCTGGGAACACCACTGGTGGAGAATTCGGGTACCGGTATGGACGCCCTCAAGACCTTCAACGTCAGTTCGGCCGCCGCCGTGGTGGCCGCCGCCGGGGGCGTCCGCATGGCGCGCCATGGGGCGCGGGCCCTGACATCGACCTGCGGCACCGTTGACCTGCTCGAAGCCGTGGGGATCGATGTCGAATGCGATGTGTCCACGGTGGAAAAGAGTATCCGCCAGGTGGGCATCGGGATCTTCAACGGCATGAGTCCCCAGATCCATCCGCGCTCCCTGGCTCGGATTCTCGCGCAGATTCGCTTCGGATCGACCCTCAATATCGCCGCCTCCCTGGCCAGCCCCTGCCGGCCCACCCACGGTCTGCGCGGGGTCTACACGGAAGACATGATCGGGCCGGCCGCCGCGGTCATGAAAGCCATTGGCTATCAGCGGGCCTTGATCGTGCACGGTTTTGACAACACGGGCCGCCAAGGCATGGATGAGCTCTCCAATATCGGCGCAAGCCGCGTGCGCGAGATTTTCCCCGATGGGACGGAAAACACCTTCACCCTGACCCCGGAAGACGTCGGGCTCCCGCGCCGCCGGTATGGCGAGATCGCTGCCACCGGCGATACACAGGCCGAGGCGGTTCGATTTCTGCGGACGGTGGCCGGCAGGGAGCAAGGCGCCTGTGAAGACATTACCTGTCTGAATGCCGGCGCGATTTTCTACCTCGTCGCCCCGGAATGCGCCCTGGCCGAAGGTATTCAAAAGGCCCGGGCCCTGATCCGCGAAGGCCATGTGCTGCGTAAATTGTCGGCCTGGGTCCGTCTACAAGCCGATGCGGCCGGCCAAGGCATGCAGCGCTTTCAAGCCCTGGCCCACAAGGCCGGCGTGGCGTCCATCGAAGCAGGTTGCCGCTAGGCGAAATCAACACCAGGCACCGGTCCGTGACAACCGCCAGGGGTGCGCTGTCACTGCGATCCTCTGTTCGTGGTTGGAAATATCAGAGCAGGTAGAGCATGAACGTTATCGTGAAGAGACTGGCCAGGGTCGAGAAAAAACAGACGGTCGTGACAAACTTCGGTGCCAGATCGAATTCCCTGGCAATGATCATTGATGGCCACGAAATAGAGGGTTGCCACGGGAACGGCCGCCGGGCCCATCTTGAAGCCGATGATGGCCACGCCGAAATTGCCGACATTGCCCAGAAGCGCGATGGTGACCGCAAAGATAAAGTGCGAATGGCAAACGGAATTAGACCTTGGTTCTCAATCAACCCAGCTGAACTGGCGCGGGGTCGAACAGAGATGGCCGGGAGCAGCTCGCGTCCGGGTAAATCTGCAGGCCCACCGCCGCCCAGAGGATCAAGTCATGCTTAATTGCCGAATGCTGAAAAACTCGATCACGAAGGTGATATGTGTGCGCATGGCGTTGTAGGCGGCGTCTGGTTCGCCGCGGCGGATGGCATCAAAGATGGCCTTATGCTGTTTGATGATTGTCTCGATGTTCTGAGAATCCTGATAGAGATGCACAAGACTCTCGCGGATGCTCACATGAAGAAAATTGGAAACATTCTTCATGAGGTAAATCTGCAAGGGGTTTTTGGTGGCGGCCGCGATGGCCATATGAAAGGCCAAGTCGCCCTCCGTACCGAGCCCACCGAAACCGATATCCCGCTCCATCTCTTCGATGGACTTCGCGATAGCGTCCAGTTCGGTCGCGTTGATACGTTGGGCGGCCAGTGAGGCAGCGGTGCACTCGATGCCCATGCGCATTTCCAGCAGATCGATGAGGGTTGCATCTTGGGTTTCCATGACGGTCGCCAGAGGGATTTGGACGGCTTCATCGAAGGACCGCACAAAAGTGCCCTGCCCCTGGCGCTGTTCCACGAGGCGCAGGGTAACCAGCTTGTTGATGGCTTCACGGACTGAATTACGGCTAACATTCAAAGCTTCGGCCAGTTCACGTTCGGTCATGATTTTCTGTCCGGGCTGGTAGTCACCTCGAAAAATCAACTCACGCAGTTGGTCGAAAACTTGATCAGGAATGCGTTTGGGGCGAATCGGTTTGAGCTCGATTTTCATGCGTCAAGGGCCTCTGCCAAGAATTCGAGGGGAGGGCGCAGGGCAATAACTGCAAAGGTCTGGGGGAGGGCACCTCGGCGATTGACATCATGCCGGCGGGGCATCCCGTGGCCAGCAGGTGGGGCACGGTGTCCATGATCCGGGACGCCTTTGGCGAGCTTTTTGGGGGAACGATCCAAAGACTGCAAATTAAAACGCCCGCCCCTGCCAAAGCACCGGCCGGCATCACCCATTTGTTTCGGCGCGAGGCGGTGCCGCTCAGATGCGAGCACGCGGTTCGTCGAAGATCTGCCGACGATCTTGCGAATGCCAGAGATCATGCGAGGGCCTCTGGTGTTGAGGTTCTTGTGCCGGTTTAACGATTATGTTTGTCCCTGGGAGGAATTCCCTTATTCTGGGAGAAATTCCTTTAGCAAGGGTGCCCTCTGGACCTCGATGGCCGTGCCGACCGGGGGGACCGAAAAGCGCGATTCGAGCCGGTCCCAGCTTGCCGCAAACTTGGCATAAACGCGAGCCCGTGGCCGTCCGCCCCGGTCCCTAATTGCCGTGATCAATCCGCCATGATGGCTGCTGGCGGCGCGTGCACTTCAGATGCACGAGACATCCAGGCCTTCCCGCCGAAGCGGGCCAATAGCGGTCTTGCCGCCGTCGGGATGGGCGTTCTTTCCCATTATGAGGTGTGCGTAGACCCGCCGACCGTCCCGATTTTAGGACGCCCCGAAAAATATTGACGGTAGCCAGGTTGTCAGGCCTGGAAAAAGCACCAAAACCGCCAGCCCGATCAGCTGCAGAATCACAAAGGGCATGATGCCTTTGTAGATGTGCATCATGGTGTACCCTTTGGGTGCCACACCGGCAAAGTAGAACAGCGCGTAGCCGAAAGGCGGGGTAACGAAAGAGGTCTGCAGGTTGACGCACATCAGCAGGGAGAACCACAAGGGATTGAAATCAAGCTCCAGAACGATGGGCATGAAAATGGGCACGGTGATCAGCAGAATGGCGGCCCAGTCGATGAACATGCCCATGAGGAAGACGATGACCATCATGATGAGCAGCACCACCCAGCGGTTCAATCCGGAACCGATCATCAGGTCGGCCACCACGTCGCCGCCGCCCATGCTCAGGAACACGGTACTGAAAAATTTGCCGCCGATAAAGAGCATCATCACCATAGCGGTGGTCTTCATGGTGGCATAGGAGGAGTCCCGGATCACCGGCCAGCTCATCTTTTTGTTGAAAACGGCCAGCAAAGCGGCTCCGGCGGCACCCAGCCCGGCGGCCTCGGTGGGGGTGGCGATGCCGGCCAGGATGGTGCCCATGACGGCCAGAATCAGCGCCAGGGGCGGGATCAGTGATTTAAGTGTCATGGCCCACTTCTGGGCCGCAGACCAGCTTTTGGCTTCGTCCTTGGAAATGGGGGGCCCGAGTTCCGGGTTGATGTTGCAGCGGACAAGAATGTAGATAAAATATAGGCCCGCGAGGAGAAGTCCGGGGAAAATCGCACCGGCGAACAGGTTGCCCACCGAGGTTTCCTTCAATCCGGTCAACCCGCCATAGACGACCATCATGATGGATGGGGGAATCAGGATACCCAGGGTTCCGGCAGCGCAAATGATACCGCTGGTCATCTCCCTCTGATAGCCCTTGTTCAACAGGGCCGGTGTGGCCAACAGCCCCATGGCAACCACAGAAGCGCCGATGATGCCCGTGGTGGCGGCAAACACCGTGCACACCACGACGACGGCCAGGCCCAATCCGCCCTTGAGGGCGCCCAGTACGATGTAGAGGGCGTCAAAAAGCTGTTCGGCCACCTTGGAACGATCCAAGAGCTGGGCCATGAGAATGAACAGCGGGATGGCCACCAGTACGTAGTTGTTCATCAGGCCCCAGCAGTTGTTGGCAAACATGTCGAACAGAGCGGGGACGTCCCAGCCGTTGTCAATCAAGCCAAACAAGGTAGCGACGCCCGCGAGGCAGTAGGCCAGCGGCAGCCCCGTGACAATGGTGGCGATCAACACCACGAACATGGCAATGGTCATAATTTCGAGACTCATAGAAGTATCCGTCCTTTTCCGCCTTCCGCTAGCTCTCCGATTTGCCGGTGAGGATTTGCAAGTGTTTAAGCATGGTGGACAGCCCCTGAATCACCAGGAACAGGAAGCTCAACGCCATAACAATTTTATACGGCCAGATACGCGGCGCCCAACTCGTGGAGTTGAGCTCGTTGCTCACCGTGGCCGTGTGGGCGAACGTAATTGCCCCCCAGGTCATCAGAACGTATACCGGCATGAAAATAAGCAAATAGCCGGCGATCATGACGATCGCCTGCACCTTTTCGGGAAGGCGCGAGGTGACGATGTCGACCCTCACGTGTCCCTGAGGATGTTCCATAAACGACAGCCCCAGCATGTAGTGCATGCCGTAAACGAAGGCCGTGGCCTCGAATCCCCATACGGTGGGGGCGTTGAAGGCGTAGCGCATGAGGACTTCGTACAGGACGATGAGCAGCAAGGGGACGATCAGAAAGGAGGTGAGCTGTCCCTGTTTTTCCACAAGGAAGTCAATCCCCTTGGTAATTGCGTTCAGCATTTCCTTCGCCTCCTACAGATGGTGGTTGGCATCAAGGGAGAAGCCTTTCCGGCGGAGGCACCGTCGTGCGGGCTTCCCCCCTGTTGGGATTGGACGGCTACTCGGTGGTTCGTCCTTCGATAAAGATTTCATACGGCCAGGGCGTGACCCCACTGCGGGCGTCACGCCAGTCGGCAAAGTCTTTGAGGAACGCTTCCTGGGAGTCCATGACCTTTTTCACGTCGGGATGTTTGGCCTTGAGGTCATCGATGTACTTCTTGGTGGTCTTGCGAAATTCGATGATGGTTTCCTTGTCCATCTTGACGATTTCCACTTTTTCCTTGAAGCGGCGAATGGCCTCGGCGTTGAGCGCATTGATCCAGTTATACGACCAGGCCTGGGTCTCCTTTGCGGCAATGTCCAGGATGTACTTGTAATGCTCGGGCAGCGCGTCGTAAGCTTCTTTGTTGAAGAACAGGGCGCATTGGATACCGGGCTGATGCACGCCGGGCTGGATAACATATTTGGTGATCTCGTCAAAGCCCATGGGGTAGTTGATGGCCGGTGAGGAGAACTCGGCCGCGTCGATGACGCCGCGCTCCAGCGCCAGGTAGACCTCGCCGCCGGGCAGGGGGCTGACCGAAGCGCCTAGATTGTTCATGATGTCCATGTACCAGCCGGGGGTCCGCAGGCGCATGCCCTTGAAATCTGACATCTTGGTGGCGCGCTTGTTGGAGAACAGACCCATCTCCTGGCCGCATTGGCCGCCGGGCAGTGCGACGAGGTTGAACTTACCGTACAGTTCATTCATCATTTCGGCCCCGCCTTTTTCGTAGAGCCATATATTGTAACCCTCACCGTCCAGGCCGAAAGGAACCGAAGCAAAGGCCACGAAGGCCTCGTTTTTGCCCTTCCAGTAGCCGGGCCAGTCATGTCCGGCCTGGGCCGAGCCTTTGCTTACCGCGTCGAAGCTCTGCATGGCCGGGACGAGTTCGCCGGCTGAGAAGGGCTTGATGTCGAACTGGCCGCCGGACACCAAGCGCACCGTATCGCAGAAATGGACGGCAATATCGTAGAACAGCAGGCCTTTGGACCAGGGCATGACCATTTTCCAGCGGACTTTTTCCGTGGCTGGTTTGAATTTGACGCGTTTGGCGACATCGTGTCGGGGGTCACTACCGAACTTTTCGCGTTTGGCATAGGATGCGCTGGTCAGCAAGACCAAAGTAAGCACAAGGCTCAAGGAAATAATGAAGTATTTTTTCATGACGGGCACTCCCTCCTGATGAGTTGAAATCACGTTTTCTTCGATCGATTAAAGAATCTGCCGGCCGAAAGCCAGCATCAGCGCTAACCTCACCTCCTTTCAATAGGAATTTAGGTGTCGTATGATGATTGAAGGAAAGTTGTCCTATGGTCCGACCAATTTCCGGTTTCTTAATT
>JASFTA010000047.1:0-7779 GCA_050114115.1 Desulfobacterales bacterium
GGGTAAAATCACTTCGGTTGCGGCCCCGAAGAAGTTGTTGTACCAGATGCCGATCAGGGCCAGGATAACGGGGATATTGCTTTCGAGCGGCGTTTCCCGAAAATGGCGGTCCATGGCGTGGGCGCCCTCGAGCAGTTCGCGGAAGCGCGCGAAACCGATCAGGGCCGCGATGGAAAGCCCGATGGCCGACCACAGGGAATAGCGTCCCCCGACCCAGTCCCAGAAGACGAACATGTTGGCCGGGTCGATACCGAAGTTTTCGACGGCCTCGGTGTTGGTGGAGATGGCCACGAAATGACGGGCGATGTGGTCTTCGGACCCGGCCGTGTCCAGAAACCACTGGCGGGCGGTAAAGGCATTGGTCATGGTTTCCTGGGTGGTAAACGTCTTGGAGGCGATCATGAACAGGGTGGTCGCGGGATCGACCCGGCGCAGGCATTCGGCCATGTGCGTGCCGTCCACGTTGGAGACAAAATGGGCCCGCAGCCCCTGGCGGGCATAGGGGCGCAGGCATTCGGTCACCATCACGGGCCCCAGGTCGGAGCCGCCGATGCCGATATTGACGATATCGGTGATGGCCCGGCCGGTGTAGCCGGTCCACGCGCCGGCATGCAGGCGGGCAACAAAGGTTTCCATCTGCGCCAGCACGGCGTTGACCGCCGGCATCACGTCGCGACCGTCCAGCATGACGGGGGTGTCGGAGCGGTTGCGCAGCGCGGTGTGCAAAACGGCGCGGTTTTCGGTTTCGTTGATCCGTGCGCCGGCGAACATCTTGGCGATCCCGTCCGGCAGGTCGACTTCACGGGCCAGGTTCATGAGCATCGCGATGGTCTCCGCGTCGATGCGGTTTTTACTGAAGTCCACCAGGATGTCTTCGAAGCGCAGGGAGAATTTATCAAAGCGCTCCGGGTCGGCGGCGAAGAGATCGCGCATGTGAACGTTGCGCATGGATTCAAAGTGCTTGTGGAGATCCTGCCAGCTCTTGGTCTTCGTGGGGTCGATACGTTTAAGTGTTTCCATAATCGATTTCTTTTCTAAAAGTACTTGAATGTTTCTTTTTGGAAGACAAACTACATGATCTGTTCCCGGGTGAAAATTTTCTCCAAGCAGAGCGGGCCTTTCGCACCAACTATTCCAGTTACGTCATGTGTTTTGCTTGAATTTGAACCAGCGATAATACCATCCCTGTGACCATTACCGTGAGCTAATATCGCAATTGCAAAGTCGCTGAATTCAGTTTGCCCTGGCCGCATAGGCATATTCGGTTGGTTCAAAACATTACTTCTTTATTCATCGTTCATTTTCTTGCACGCGCAAGAAAACGAACCAAAAGAAAGCGCCCGTGCCCCGCTTGTTCCTGCGCGTCGGTGGCAAGTTCGGCGCGTGTCGGAACTCCCCCGCCTTTCGGCGGGGTCAAACCGGCCGACACGCTATTTCCGAACCTGCCCCCGATGCTCGGCGCGGGGCAAAGGGATGATAGACATGTGGTATAAAACGGCAACCGGCCTATTCGGGTAACTCTCGAATCCTCGACCCCTTGGCCCCTTGAATCCTGATCACCATCAAAAACCCTTCAGGAGTGGACGCCGAAGGAAGAATTCAAGGATGCGCCTTCACGCCAATTAAGCTAATTCCAGATATTCCATAACCCCCTTGCCATAGCGGTCCTCAAAGGCCGGGTCGATCTTTTGGACGGGGTCGGTTCCCAGAAATTGGAGCAGATCATCCAAAGCTCGCTGGCGCGCCGCGGGGGCGCCGACGGTTTTGAGGGCGGCGATCTCTTCTTCGATCTCGAAATACTTCATCTTGGTGTCCAGGGGCAGCTGCCAGAAGAGCAGGAACCCCCGCTCCGGGAAGTCGACGCCCAGGATGCCGTAGCAGAATTGCATGAACTGCTTCTCGAGCTTGTCGCAAACCGCTTCGATCTGCTTGCGGGCGGTGGTAAGCTGTGCGGTTTCGCAGGGCAGGCCCATGATTTCGATATACATCTTGACCTTGGGCTCGGTGCCGGAGGGGCGCACCGTAACGCGCAGGCTGCGGGTATCCGGCGGTGCCGTCAGATGAAAGATGAGAACGTTGCGCGATGAGGTGTCCGTGCGCGAGAGGTGCGGCTGGGGCGGGCCTTCCCAGCGGTCGATCTTGCGTTCGACCACGAAATCGCCGAAGCCGGCAATCTTTTCCTGTCGCAGGTGGTCCATGATGCTTTGGATTTGCCCCATGCCCTTGGCCCCCAGCAGGCGGATCTCGGTCAGATAGTTGTGGCCGTAGCCGAAAGCGGCATAGATGCGATTAAGCTGGTCGAGCAGGGTTTGGCCCTTTTGTTTGAGTTCGGCGGCATGCTCCGCAATCCAGATGGCCGCGCCGGCTGCATCCTTGTCGCGGGCATAGTTGCCCATGAGAAAACCGTGGCTTTCCTCGGTTCCCAGGACAAATCCCGCCATTTGATCGTCGGCCTCCAGTTTGTTCATCTCCTCGCCGATGTATTTGAATCCCACCAGCAGATCGCCGATGCAGGTAACGCCGTTGGCTTCGGCGATGGTCGCAATCAGCGAGGTGGTCACATCGGTCTTGATGACCACGCCGCCATCGTCCAGGCGCCCGGCGGCCTTCATTTTGTCGATGCCGTAGTGGGTCAGGAGAATACCGATCTCGTTGCCGCTCAGAAATTCCCAGGTGCCGTGGTGGTCCAGCATCACGCCCACGCGGTCGGCATCCGGGTCGGTGCTGATGATCAGATCGGCGCCGATTTCCCGGGCCAGCGGCAAGGTCGTGTCAAAGGACTGACGAACCTCGGGATTGGGGATGTTGAAGGTCACGTTTTCAAAGGCGCCGCTGAGATTCGCGGTGCGGGGATCCAGGGTGACGTCGAAGCCCAGTTTCGCGAGGATGGGGAAGACCGACGTCAGCCCGGTGCCGTGCAGGGGGGCATAGACGATTTTGATATCACGGGCGTCGCTCAACGAGAGCGCGGTAACCGTGTCCTGGTAGGCCCCGTCGAGATCGGCGCCGATCATTTGCACCAACCCCTGGGCGCAGGCCGCCTCGAAGTCCATGGCCCTGATGGCGGCGACCTGTTGGGTGACTTCGTCCACCAGGATCTGGTCGTGGGGCGGGATCAACTGGCCGCCGTACTGGTCGTAGACTTTTTTGCCGTTGTCCGTCGGCAGGTTGTGGCTGGCGCTGAACATGTCGCCGGAGACGGCCTTCAGGTGCCGGATGGTGAAGGAGAGCTGGGGCGTGCTGCGCACATCCTCATACATATAGACCCGTATCCCGTTGGCGGCGTAGACCACGGCCGCGGCC
Organism: Desulfobacterales bacterium; assembly: GCA_050114115.1. Lineage (GTDB taxonomy): Bacteria > Desulfobacterota > Desulfobacteria > Desulfobacterales > UBA5852 > JABZFP01. Next base: position 3,304 of record JASFTA010000047.1, read on the forward strand.
TCGGCCAGCTGGCGGCAGTCGAGGTTCATAATCGGATTGGGAAGATCAGGGGCATAGGGGGCTTGCTGGGTAAAGACGCGCACGTCGTAGGTCAGGACGATCCCGCGCCGGCGGGCGTCCTGGCCGAATGCCTTGATCAGGTACTGGGCGTGCCCCTGGGCCGAGGACTGGATCGTCCAGGGGTTGATGCGGTTGGGGCCGATGCCCACCAGTCCGCGCCGCCCGCCCGTGCCGAAAGGAATCACCTGATAGAAGGCATCCAGCAGGAAATCCCAGGCTTGGGTGTCGATGAGGTGTTCAAGTTGCGGGCGGTAGGCTGCGAAGGCGTCGTCGATGAGCCAGGTTTCGAGTGCTTCCAGGGCGGACGCAACGTAGGGCGCGGGAATGTCCAGGGTGGCGAAGCCGGATTTGGCTTTGGCGATACGGTCTTGGGCAGTGGTCATGCGATTCCTCATTTGGGCGTGTTGGGGGTTGCTGCCGGGCGGCCGCGCTGCATACCGTCCGCTGGGCGTTTGTTAGCTCAGCCACATGAACTGGTAGGGACCCAGTTCAAGGGCGGATGGGTCCACCAGGGTTTCGGTCATCAGGTCTTTCAATTTCCCGTCCGCGCCGGTGGTCGTCAAGTCGATCCGCGCCGGTTTTCCGGTGATATTGGTGACGGCCCAGAGGGTCTGGGCAGAAGACTTCCGCATGATGCCGAACACCTGTGGGCCCAGATCCAGGATATCGAAACCGGCGTTGGGGTGGAAGGCCGGCTGGCTTGTGCGCGTGCGGATCATGTGCGTGTAAGGGTTAAACACCCGGGCCCTGAAGCTCTCGGGATTTTTAAGTTCGGCGATCAAATTCTCGACGTCGAGCTTTTCCCGGTTGATGGTGCGGGCCCTGCCGGTCTGCGCCAGGCCGGCATACCAGTTGCGGGAACCCATCAGGCTGTGCACGTAGGTGGCCGGCACGCCGGGTAGGGCGTACTGGATTGACTGGGATGCCAGGAAACGCGCCGGGTGCCGGGGGTCGTCCTCGCGGCCGGGGACCCGCATGGCATCCACGTAGGTGATGTTGAGCTCATACGGGCTCTGGGTGCCGTCCGGGTTGTTCTTGTAGGAGATCTGCCCGCCGCTGGCCTTGACGGCTTCGGCCAGGGTTTCGTTGACCGCCTCGGGCGGCAGGATGCCTTCCAGCGGCCGTACGCCGATGCCGTCGTGGGAGGCGGTGAAGTTGAAGAAGGTGGTGTCCGGGGATTCCAGCGTCAGACCCCGGGCCCAGTTGGAGAGTTCGGTCGTGTCACCCGTAACGAAAGCATGAAAGAGCATGGGGGGCAGGGTGAAGTTGTAGACCATTTGGGCCTCGTCGTGGCCATTGCCGAAATAGCTGATGTTTTCCGCGTGGGGCACGTTGGTTTCGGTGATGATGACGGTGTCCGGCGCCACGATGTCGAAGACGGCGCGGAAAAGTTTGACCATGGCGTGGGTTTGGGGGAGATGAAGGCAGGTGGTGCCGATTTCCTTCCACAGAAAAGCGATGGCATCCATGCGGACGAGGCGCGCGCCCTTGGCGACGTAAAGCAACAGGGCTTCGAGCATTTTGACGAGCACATCCAGGCTGCGGTAGTTCAGGTCGACCTGGTCCTCGCTGAAGGTCGTCCAGACATGCACCGTCTCCCCGGCGTCCTTCTTGAATTCGGTCAGCAGGGGCAGGGCCCGGGGCCGGGTGACCATGGAGAGATCGAGCGCGGGGTCCATCTCGATGGCCAAATCGGCAAAACCAGGTTTGCCCGCGATATAATCCCGAAACCACTGGCTCTGGGCCGAGATATGGTTCGCCACGTAGTCGAACATGAGATCGAAATCGCGGCCGAAACGCGCCACATCCGCCCAGTCGCCCAACTGCGGGTCGATGGTCGTGAAATCCTTGACCGAAAAGCCGTCGTCCGAGGACCAGGGGAAAAACGGCAGGAAGTGAACCGCGGATATCACCCCCTGCAGGTATTCGCGGGCAAAGGCGTGCAGGGTCTGCAGCGGGACCTGACCCTCCCGTCGAATCGAATCGCCGTAGGTGATGAGGACCACGTCCTTTTCCGAAAAGAATCCTTCGCCACGGCCTTTCTGCCGCGGGGCATTCTCGATCAGCGGGGCGATTCGGCTCCAGGCTTGGGGGCCTGTAACGGGGCCGTATATTTCAATCAGAAGATCTTTGACGCGCTGCATGGCATCCATTCTCGACTCTCCAGGCTGTCGGCGCCGGTTCGCCGGTTGAATGAGCAAATCTCAAGGCAAGGCGCCCGTCGCCGGTTGAGATCAATCAGATTTCGCGATGTTCATCTTCCCGCAGGTGCACGGCATGTTGTATCCGGCGTTTGAGGAAAGTGTATGAAAAGTATCGTCGCCCGAAGCGTGGGAGATCACCAGCTTGGCCTTGAGGCCCAGCTGGTGGACCCGTTCAATGGCGTGTTCGATGCCCTTGCGCTGTACCACGCGGGTGGGCTGGAGGTTCAACATTTCGTACGGGGCTACGCCCAGGGCCTCCCGGATGTCCGCCCATTTCTCCGCTTCCAGGGAAACGCCGTCCGTACCCGCCAACCGGTAGAAACAATGCCCACGCGATGGATGTTCCAATCTTTTTGAACTGCGCGTATGGTTGGACTCCTAATGTCACGCCATAAAATATCGACGATCCGGCCCGCCGGGGCCGGTTTTCGGGGCAGAAAACTAATGGTGCCGGCTCATGTTTTGCTCTGGCTCGCCGAGTTGGCAGTTCAGTACGACGGTATCGCCATCGAACGTAATGGCAGTGGCGTAGGGCAGCTTTTTGAACAACTTGATCATGCCGCGGTTATTTGGCAAGGTGTAGGCCGTCAGGGTGGCGATACCGTTTTCGCGTGCGGCCTCGGCCAGTTTCAGTAAGATGACACTGCCGATGCCCTTGCCCTGCCAGTCCTTGGCCACCGAAAAGGCCACCTCGGCCGTGGTGCCGTGCTCCAGAAAATAGCCCCCCAGCCCGACGATGCGCTCGAAACCGATCTCGCCGGTCACGGCCACGATGGAGAGGTTTTTGACGTAGTCCACCTGGGACATGTCTTCCATCTCGTCCCGATAAAAATGCCGGCGCAGGTTGAAAAACCGCATCTCCACGTCGTTGTCGTCCATCTGATAGAAGTGTTCCTGAATCATGCGGTTGTCGGTGGGTTTGGTGGGGCGATAGACCACCGGGCGGCCGTCATAGCGGCGGGTTTCCTCCATGCGCTGGGGGTAGACACCGAAGAGGGATTCCTTGAGCGAGCGTCGCCGGTCGATCAGCCCTTTTTCCTTGGCCTGGTTGAAGAGAACTTCGCGGTGATCCGGATGGGCCAGGCTGATCAGGGCCATGGCCCGCTCCTCCATGTTCTTGCCGAACAGGTTGACGACGCCGAATTCGCTCACGACATAGGAGACATGGCCCCGTGGGATCACCACCGAACCGGTTTCAAGTTCGGTGACAATGCGGCTGGAGCGGTCGTCCCGGGCCAGGGCCGGCACCAGGATGATCGAGCGCCCGCCGCGGGCCATATGGGCGCCCATGGCAAAATCGAACATCCCGGTCACCCCTGAAAAATGGTTCTGGGGAAGGGCATCGGCCTGGACCTGGCCGGTGAGATCGATGGTCCGGGCCACGCAGATGGAGGTCATCTGGTGATGGCGGGCGATGACGGCGGGATGGTTGACATAATCCGAAGGGCGAAATTCCACGGCGGGATTATCGTTCAAGGCATCATATAATGCGTCGGTGCCAATGGCGCTTCCGGCCACGATTTTGCCGTAGTTGATCCCCTTGTACTTATTGGTGACGACGCCCTGGAAAGCCAGATCGAGGATGTCGTCGGTCAGGATTTCGGTATGGATGCCCAGGTCATTTTTCTTGGCCAGGGCCCGGGCCACCGTCTGGGAGGCCGTTCCCATGCCCAGATGAATTGTGGCCCCGTCTTCCACCAGACCAACTGCCAGACGGGCCAGCGACTCGGCCGCTTCGTATTCAGCCAAAGTGAAGACGCTTAACAGGGCCTCTTCTTGTTCGACGATGGCGTCCACTTGGTCGATGTGGATGAACCCGTGGCCCGGTACCCGGGGCATACGCGGGTTAACCTGGACGATCAGATTGACCGCCGATTGGGCTGCGGCCAGGGTGACGTCCACCGATATACCCAGGTTCATCCAGCCATAGGCATCCGGCGGGGTGACCTGAACGATGGCGAAGTCCAGCGGCAAATGGCCTTCGCGAAAGATACGCGGCACGGTCGATAGGGGGATGGGCGTGATGAAACGCCGGTTGGCCCTGAGGCTGCGGGTCTGCCCGGAGCCCAGGTAGATGGAGCGTACGTTGAAGATGCGGTCATGGCTTTCTTCGGCCATCATGGCCACCAGGGAGCTTTCCAGACTGAGCAGGCGCACGATCTCCAGATCGGCAAACCCGCTGGCCCGGTCCAGGAGGGTGTTGACCAGGTGC
>JASFTA010000048.1:0-7770 GCA_050114115.1 Desulfobacterales bacterium
AACAACCGCGCGATTTCGAATACCTGGGCTACCTTTCCCACGAGGAGTACCGTCAGCTACAAGACGCGCTGCAGTTCATCTTCGACGTCCGCAACCGCCTGCACCTGGAGAGCAAACGCAAAAACGATCAATTGCATTTCGAAAGCCAGATCCGCTTGGCCCGGTCCCTGGGCTATCGTAAACAAAACGGCCAGCAGCCGGTGGAACAGTTTCTGGGCGAGCTGCACGAGCAGATGGAGTTCATCAAGCAGCAGCACCTGATTTTCCTTTTCGAACAGGGCTACGAAAAACGGAAGCGGCGCTTCAAACGGCGTTCGAAAGTGGCTAAAATCGAGGGCATCACCGTCAAAGGCGACGTCCTGACCTTTGACGCGGCCCACCGGATCAAAGCGAACCCTTATCTGCTCATTCGGATCTTCGAAGAAAGCGCCCGCTTGAAACTGCCCCTGGACATGGAAGCCCGACGGATCGTGCGCGAATTCGGCGACCTGCTCGGCGCCGACTTGCGCTCGCAACCCGAGGTGGTCAAATCTTTCGAAAAAATCCTGCTGGCGCCGGCCCCGACCTTCAACGTTTTGAATGCCATGTTGCACGCCGGTCTGCTGGAGCAGATCCTGCCGGCCTTCAAAATGGTGGTCAACCGCATTCAATATGATGAATATCACATCTACCCGGTGGGGCGTCATCTGCTGCGCACGGTCATGCTGCTCAAACAGATCAAGGACTTGCAAAACGGCAACGGTGACGCCCTGGCATCCAGATTGTGGTCAGAGATTAAAACGAAAAAACTGCTTTTGTGGGGGGCCCTGCTGCACGACATCGGCAAGGGCCAACCCGGCCGCAATCACTCGGCGCGGGGCGAAATGCTCGTTCGGGAGATCCTGATGGAGAAAGGCTACAAGGAAAAGGAGATCGAAACCGTCGCCTTTCTTGTGCGCGAACACCTGCTGCTGGCCAAGACCGCCGCCCGCCGGGACATCAATGACGAGGAAACCGCGCTCCACTGCGCCCGCCGTATCAACGACGCTGAACGGCTCAAAATGCTCTATCTGCTGACCGTGGCCGACGCCATGGCCACCGGCCCCAAGGCCTGGAACAGCTGGACAGCGACGCTTTTGAGAGATCTCTTTTTCAAGGTGCTGAACGTGCTGGAAAATGGAGAGCTGGCCACCCAGGAAGCCGTGGCCCTCGTGGCGCGCAAGCACGATGAACTCCTGGCCGGCGTCAAACCCAAGCGTCGCTCGGCGCAACTCGAAGCGCTATTCAAGGTTATGTCGCCGCGCTACCTGCTCAATGTGCCGGTCGAAAATATCCAGGACCACGTCCGTCTATACCAGGGCCTCGGGGATGCCCGTTTTGTCTGGGAAATTGAACCGGGCCTGGCCGCCGATACCCGGATCGTCACGATCTGCGCCAAGGACCAGCCCGGCCTGTTTTCGCGGATCGCCGGCGTTTTTACCCTGAATCGCATCAATATTCTCGACGCCCAGGTCTTTACCTGGCGCAACAACATCGCGCTGGACATCTTCAAGGTGCAACCGCCGCCGGATCCTATTTTCGAAGACGAGAAGTGGGAGAAAGCCCGTCGGGACCTGACCAAGACCCTGGCAGGGGACTTCGATCTAACCGCCGCACTGCAATCCCAGCCGCGGTTTTTCGCGCCCACACGACCGCCGGCCATGGAGCGGCCGGTGCGCGTCGACATCGATAACGCCACCTCCAGCTTTTTCACCATCGTGGAAGTTTTTGCCGAAGATTTCCCGGGGCTATTATTCCGGATCACCAATGCCCTTTTCCTATGCCGGCTGGACGTGTGGGTGGCCAAAATCGCCACCAATGTCGACCAGGTGGTCGACGTCTTTTACGTACGTGATTTTGACGGTCAGAAAATCGATGACCTCGAACAGGTCGAGGCCATCAAGGAAGCCATATATGCGGTGCTACCGTCATCTCAAGCATCGCCTGAGGTGCAAAACTAAACAACGAAGGGAATAGGAAACCGATGAAAGCCACTTCTTTTCTATGGGCAGCCCTGATGACCCTGCTGCCGACGGCGGCAATGGCGGCCGAGGGACCCGATACCGGCGATACGGCCTGGATCATCGTATCCACAGCTCTGGTAATGATGATGACCCCGGCCGGATTGGCCCTTTTCTACGGCGGGCTGTCCCGCTATAAAAATTTGCTCAACACCATCGCCATGACCATGGTGGCCTACTGCCTGGCCAGTATCATCTGGGTCCTGTGGGGCTACACCCTGGCCTTCGGGCCCAGCATGGGCGGATTTGTGGGGGGGTTCGACCATCTCTTCCTGAACGGTATCTCGGTCAACAGCCTGTCGGGAACGATACCAACCTTTGTTTTTCTCTTGTTTCAGATGACCTTCGCCTGCATCACGGTGGCCCTGGTGCTGGGATCGATCGTGGATCGCATGAAGTTCTCGGCCTGGATCGTCTTCACCGTTTTATGGGTCACCTTCATCTATTGCCCGGTGGCCCACTGGGCCTGGGGTGGCGGCTGGATGGGGGAAATGGGCGCCCTTGATTTTGCCGGCGGCACGGTCGTGCACATCAATGCCGGCGTCGCGGGACTGGTGCTGTCTTTGATAGTGGGCAAACGCCACGGTTACGGCAAGGAGGCCATGTTCCCTTCCAGCATCACTTTGACGGCCCTGGGCGCCGCCCTGCTGTGGTTCGGATGGTTCGGCTTCAATGCCGGCAGCGAACTGGCCGCCGACGGTGTGGCCGCCTCGGCCTTTCTGGTTACCAACACCTCGGCCGCGCTGGGTGCCCTGTCCTGGATGACGGCCGAATGGATGGCCACCGGCAAACCCACCGTGCTTGGCATGGCCTCGGGGGTCGTGGCCGGTCTGGTGGCGATTACGCCGGCGGCCGGGTTCGTGACCATGCCGGGATCGCTGGTCATCGGCGTGCTGGCCGGTATCATCGGCTATTTCAGTGTGGCCAAACTCAAGAACATGCTGGGCTACGACGACTCCCTGGATGCCTTTGGCGTGCATGGGCTGTGCGGCATCTGGGGGGCGCTGGCCACCGGTCTTTTCGCCAGCCCGGCCGTGACTGAAGGTGCCATGGGCTTATTCTACGGCAACCCCGGACAGCTATGGACCCAGATCATATCGATCCTGGGCACCGCGGCCTTTTCGGCGATCGGCACCCTGTTGGTGGCGCTGGTCACCAAGATGATTACCGGCGGTCTGCGCGTGACGCCGGAAGAGGAAATTGAAGGTCTCGACAATGCCCAGCACGGTGAGCGGGCCTTTGAAATCCATTAGCATTGAATCTCGATCGTCTACGATAACCTTTCCGGATAGATTGCGGATAACAGGAGGAGCACAAAATGAAAAAAATAGAAGCGATCGTCAAGCCCTTCAAGCTTGATGATGTCAAGGAAGCCCTGAATGACATCGGCATCCAGGGGATGACCATCACGGAAGTCAAAGGCTATGGCCGCCAGAAAGGCCACAAGGAAATCTATCGCGGGGCCGAATACGTGGTCGACTTCATTCCCAAAGTCAAAATCGAAGTGGTGGTTGCCGACGACCAGGCCGATGCCGTGGTCGCTAAAATCCGCGAGGCGGCCAATACGGGCAAACTCGGCGATGGCAAGATTTTCGTCGTGGGGATCGAAGAAGCGGTTCGGGTCCGGACCGGCGAAACCGGCTCGGAGGCCCTTTAATTTACCGTGGCATCTGAACGTTTTTTACGGATAAAAGCCGCCGCACACGGTTTAGATCAATATGCGCTTAATCGTTAATGCCTTATTTACCTGCAAGGAGGAAACATGATGACACCCAAAGATGTATTGGCATTCGCCAAAGAGAATGACGCCAAAGTCCTCGATATCCGTTTCTTGGATTTTCCCGGCGTCTGGCAGCACTTCACCGTTCCCATGAGCGAGCTTGACGAAGGCAGCTTCGAAGACGGCTACGGCTTCGACGGCTCGAGTATCCGGGGCTGGCAGCCCATCAACGCCAGCGATATGCTCGTGATTCCCGATCCGACCACGGCCCGCATGGATCCGTTTTATGAAGAGCCAACCCTGGTGCTGGTGGGCAATATTGTCGATCCCATCACCCGCGAGTCCTACACCCGCGATCCGCGCTACATCGCCCAGAAAGCCGAAGCCTACCTCAAGAGCACCGGTATCGGCGACACCGCCTTTTTCGGCCCTGAAGCCGAATTTTTCATCTTCGATGAAATTCGCTTTGAGTCATCCCGCCACCGGGCTTTCTATGAAATCGACTCGGTCGAGGGCATCTGGAACAGCGGCCGGGACGAAGGGCCCAACCTGGGATACAAGCCCCGCCACAAGCAAGGCTATTTCCCCGTGCCGCCCATGGATAAATTCCAGGACCTGCGCACCGAAATGCTGCTCGTTCTCGAGCAGCTCGGCATCGCCGTGGAGTGCCAGCACCATGAAGTGGCCACCGCCGGTCAGGCCGAAATCGACATGCGTTTTCAGCCCCTGCTGCAGATGGGCGACCAGCTGATGTGGTTCAAATATGTTCTCAAGAATGTCGCCGCCCGCAACGGCTATACCGTAACCTTCATGCCCAAACCCCTGTTCGAAGACAACGGCACCGGCATGCACACCCATCTGAGCATCTGGAAAGACGGGGAGCCCACCTTTGCCGGCGACGGCTATGCCGGCGTTTCGCAGACGGCCCTGTACGCCATCGGCGGTATCCTCAAACATTGCAAGGCGGTATGCGCCTTCACCAACCCGACCACCAATTCCTACAAACGTCTGGTGCCCGGGTTTGAAGCCCCGGTCAACCTGGCCTACTCCAGCCGCAACCGCAGTGCCTCCGTACGCATCCCCATGTATTCGGCATCCCCCAAGGCCAAACGCATTGAATTCCGTACGCCGGATCCATCTTGCAACGGTTATTTGGCTTTCTCCGCGATGCTCATGGCGGCGCTGGACGGTATCGAGAACAAGATCGACCCGGGCGAGCCGCTCGACAAGGATATCTACGGTCTTTCCCCCGAAGAACTGGCGGAAGTGCCGAGTGCCCCGGGATCGCTGGGAGAAGCGCTGGCCGCCCTCGCCGATGATCATGACTTCCTGCTGAAGGGCGATGTTTTCACCCAGGATGTCATCGAAACCTGGATCGAGTACAAAACTGAAAACGAGGTCAACGATGTGAATCTGCGGCCCCACCCACACGAGTTCTTCCTGTATTTCGATATTTAAGCGCGGTGGCAGGGTGGGCGTCCAAGCGTCCGATGGCCTCAACCGGGGATCGGCCGAAGATTTAAGCGGTCATTCCCCGGCGAGGCGCTATCACAGCGCCAGCGCCGCCCCACCTGCTATTGGAAGCGTAACGATCACCCAAGGCCGCTGGATGTCATTCCCGGCGGTCTTGGTCTTTTTGGGGGTCTTTCCGCAAATCCCAGGGTATCCGAGCCCACCCATTATCGCCTAATTTTAATACGTATTGTATCACCATTTATACCGCATTGTATTATCTCCGAATTTGATTTAGAAATTCCCTGACTGTTAGACATCATTATATAATTCCTGAATGATCAGGGTATCGAGGGGGTGCGGGTTTTGCCTATCAACCAATGGCGAATACACGAAACGGGGCAGGCAATCGGCAAGGCCTAGGACATCCGCCCAATGTCGTGGCGAGAGGGGAGGGACGTTTTGAACCAGTTGACCGGTGAGCAGCTTAACAAACTACTGGCAGACAAAGAGGACATTTCCCAGAAAAAAGCCAAGCTGGTTATCGATGCCATGTTTCAGTCAATGGCCGAATCCTTACAGATGACCGAACGCGTCGATATCCGTGGTTTTGGGACCTTCAAGGTCAAGCATTACGAAGGCTATACCGGCCGCAATCCCAAGACCGGCGAGGCGGTTGACGTCAAACAAAAAAAATTGCCGTGTTTCAAAGTCGGCAAGGCGCTCAAAGAGCGTGTCAACAACGGTCACGGCAACTAGCATCCCGTCTCAAGAAGTTTGGTATCCGCCGACGCTGCATAAGCAGCGTGCTTTCGGCGGCCTCAAGGGGCAGCATCAACATGGTAGGGACCGCCCCAAGCCGCAGGATGCCGTTGCAAGAAGGATAAGCGATCAGGCCGCACGGGCCATGGGCGCACCGTGACGAATTTCGAAATCCCAAATCAGGGGGATATGATCCGAAAAAGGAACGGTGGGGGCCTCGAAACGGGTGGCCTGGATATCAGGACTGTGGAGAATAAAATCCAGCTGCCGCTTGGGCAAGCGGCTGGGATGCGAAGGCGCCCCCTGCGTGTTGGCACTCTGCAGCCCGGTGGCCGCCATAAATAGCGCCAATTCCTTCTGCCCCCGAAAGACGTTGAAATCCCCAGCCACGATCACCGGTTTGTCGGCGGCTCTGACCATACCGTAGAGATCGCGCAACTGATCCTGCCGGTGCCGGTATTTAAGCGAAAGGTGCACGAGAAAGGTCGTGAAATCTTTGAGCTGCGCCTCAATCACCAGGCGCTTGAAACCGTTGTTGAGATAGTGAAACTTCAATCCTGATATTTCCTGGTTGGTTAAAAAGGCATTGCCCTGTTTGTTCAGCACGGGCAGACGCCGCGCCATGGATGTTCCCCCGTATTTGTTTTCAAATACGTGATGCTGGCGGAGTTCGGCCGCGATGGTCTCGGCTTGCGAGCGCCATTCCGAACGAAAGGATCCGCTGTCGACCTCGATGAGCCCGGTCACATCCGGATTGACGGATTTGATGAAGTCCGCAATCCGACGAAAATTTTTCCCGGTGGGCTTGAGATACCCCCCAAAGGGCATAGGAAAATGCACCCGCCAGCCGCTACCGGCACCGTAACGGATATTGTAGAGCAGAAACCGCATGGCTTCCCTTTCGGTTAGATCAGTCGGCGATTAGAGATGACAACAGAAGGCAATGAGCAGCAGCCCCCGGGCGCCCAATCGCTTGAACATTGCTACAATTTTATAAAATTAACACCCCGCAAACTTTTGTCAATCCCAAAGGATGCCACTCGTTACCACCGGGCGTGGTGGCAGGGGAACGTTAGAACGTACCATGGCGGGCAAATTCCGATAGGGCCATCCATGTTTTGACATCCATTTTCTGGTCCGGATCATTGATCAGGCTTGCGGCCGCCGCGGCATCCACGAACACCACCCGGATGTCCTCGGAACTCTCATTGGCGCGGTCGGAAGGCGTGCCGTCGCATTCGACATACACCATGGCCACCGCCTCATCGGTCATGCCGCTGGAGGAATAGACCGGCGGGCTGTGACGCATGACCTGTTTCAGGGCCAGGCCGGTCTCCTCGAAAAGTTCCCGGCGCGCGGTTTCAAAAAGCGTTTCGCCCGCATCCATGAGTCCCGCCGGAAACCCGATCTGGTAGCCCCCCAGGACGACGCGGTATTCCTTGATCACCACTATTTGCTGCCGTTCGATGTGCCAGGGAACGATCACGACGGCATCCGGCCGGTCCCATTCGTTGGTCTGGTTCCGGGCGGCTTCCTGGCGGGAGGCGTAGATCCATGATCGGCTGGCGCCGCGCTGATCCCGATAGTCCGATCGAAAGAGGTTTAAATGCCGCTGGCGGGTTATTTTCTGGGTCTGAATCAGTTTCAAGGAACTGCTCCTGGTAAATCGGATTCAAGTCGGCCTACCAAACGGCCGATAAGGATCGTGCCGGCGGCACCATCTTCTCCACGATCAATCGCGCCGCTGTCCATTAAATGCCGAGACCTTCTCAGTGCCCGTCGGGAGAGGACAAACCC
>JASFTA010000049.1:0-7751 GCA_050114115.1 Desulfobacterales bacterium
CACGGTGGCGAAGGCCAAAGCGGCGCTCAAAAGAAAATTCGATTGGGAAGACATAAAAGCGGCCGGCCAAAAATATGCCGCCGAAATGGCAGCCAAGGCCGAGGAAGAGGCTCAACGCAAGGCCGAGGAAGAGGCTCAACGCAAGGCCGAGGAAGAGGCCCAGCGCAAGGCCGAAGAAGAGGCTCAACGCAAGGCCGAGGAAGAGGCCCAGCGCAAGGCCGAAGAAGAGGCTAAACGCAAGGCCGAGGAAGAGGCTCAACGCAAGGCCGAAGAAGAGGCTCAACGCAAGGCCGAAGAAGAGGCTCAGCGCAAGGCCGAGGCGCAAGCCGCCGCCGCCGTACCACCGCCAACAGATAGTTCGGGGGCGTTCCTGGGCGCCAACAAACCCCTGAAGCTTGGGCTGATCGCTTTGGGCGTCATCCTACTGCTGCTGATCATGTCCAGCTACAGCAATACGAAGCAATACTTCATCACGGAAGAAGACGGTGTCGTCACCATCGAGCGCGGCATCTTTGCCCCCATGGGATCGACCACCTTGATCACCATGACGAACGTTTCGATGCCCGCCGCGCCCCAGGAGGTTTATGGCTGGCAGGAGGCGTACCAGCTGATGTATCAGCACTATATCAATGCGGCCGACAAACTGCTGGAAGCACCGGGGATACCGGACGCGGCCGCTCTTTCAGCCCAGTTGGAGCAGGCAGTCAAGCATGCCCCCAACCGCGAGTTGCGTGATGCCGCCCGCGCACGTTTGGTGGGCATCCGCGCCCAGATCTATGTTCACAGGGCCCAGGCCGCCTTGAACCGCGGGACCATCGAGAGTGCGCAGGCCGCCCTGGAATTCCTCGAGGAAGCCGCCGATTTGGGTCTAAGTGCTGCGGAAGAGGAGATGATCAAACGCCACATCGCGGACGCCGAAAAAGTACTGTCCGAACGCGAGGCCGCCAAAGTCGAAGCCGAGCGCCGCGCCGCCGAAGAGGCCGCCCTGGGAGCCGAAGCCCAGAAGCTGGAGAAAGCTTTGCAAACAACCGCCGCAGAGGGGGCCGAGGCCCACTGACCGGGGACAGGTGATAATTTAAACGAAGCGGGGGTGGCGCAGGCCGCCCCCGCTTCGTTTCAGGGCTTGAACACCTTCATCCCTTCCGGCGTATCCTGAACGACATAGCCCTGGGCCTGAAGGGCGTCCCGCAGTTCGTCCGAGCGGGCAAAATCGCGGTCCTGACGGGCCTTCTGGCGATCCGCCACCAATTGTTCGATTTCGGCTGGCAGGCGCTGCGCCCGATCAGCCTGGGCCAGATCCAACCCCAAAACCTGGTCGAAATCAAAAAGGGTGGCCAGTCGGTCGGCCGCTGCGAGATGCGACTTGAGCAGTTCCTGCACCACGGCCATGGCGCGCGGCATATTGAGATCGTCATTGATCTCGGTCAGGAATTTCTCCTGGAAGCCTTCATGGCGCCGTCCCGCATCAGCCCCGGCGGCCGCTTTCAGGGTGCGCACCTGATGGCGCAGGTGTTGAATCCCGTTGCGGGCCGCCTCCATGGCTTCGACGCTGTATTCCATGGGCTTGCGGTAGTGGGTCTGAAAGGCCGCATAGCGGTAGGCCAGCGGGTCGATCCCCCGATTGACGAAAGCATTTTCAAGGGTCAGGAAATTCCCCTCGCTCTTGGCCATCTTCTTCCCCCCGGCAATAATCAAAAAGGCGCCGTGCATCCAGTAGTTGAAGAAAGGCTTGCCGGTAGCGGCCTCGGACTGGGCGATTTCGTTGGTGTGATGGACATCGATATGATCGGTACCACCGCAATGGATGTCGAGCTGCGCACCGAGATACTTCATACTCATGGCCGAACATTCAATATGCCACCCCGGAAATCCGACGCCCCAGGGGGCGTCCCATTCCATTTGGCGTTTGACCCCCGCGGGTGAAAACTTCCAGAGGGCAAAATCGGTGGCATTGCGTTTCTCGGGGTTGACTTCCACCCGGGCGCCTTCCTGCAGCGCCTCGATCTTCTGGTGCGAGAGCTTGGTATAGGCGGGAAACTGGGCCGTATCGAAATAGATGCCGTCACTTGTGCGATAGGTGTATCCTTTATCTTCCAGTTGGCGGATTAAATCGATCTGCTCGGGAATGCTATCGGTGGCCCGGCACCAGATGGTCGGCGCCAGAATATTGAGGCGGGCGATGTCCTTCTTAAACGCCGTCGTGTAATAGGCCGCAATCTCCCAGGCGGTTTTGCCTTCGCGCCGGGCCCCCTCCTCGAGCTTGTCGTGCCCCATGTCACGATCGCCGGTGAGATGGCCCACGTCGGTGATATTCATCACATGCTTGACGGCATAACCATTGTAGGTAAGCGTTCGCTTGAGCACGTCTTCAAATAGATAGGTGCGCAGATTGCCAATATGAGCATAGTTGTAAACAGTCGGGCCGCAGGTGTAGAGGCCGACCTGGCCCGCTGTCAGGGGCTGAAAAGCTTCCTTGGTGCGCGTCAGGCTGTTGTATAATTGGAGTTGCATGGGGCACAAATCCTTTGGGCTTCTCGGTAACCGTTGGACAGGCGCACCACCCGGTGCGGCGCGGCTTACGGTCGCATGTTGCCTCAAACACGGCTAAAAGTAAATATCTGCCTTCCCAGAGCGCCCGGTTGTGGCGGGCCCGCTGGGGCGTTTGGATATCGGCGTTGAGCCGCATCATTTTGTTTTCGGGTTTCAGGTGTCGGGTTTCAGTGAATGCCGCATCCTGAAACCGGATGACGGATCTGGTCGCCATTGAAAGCCAGGTACGGTGTCAAGGACGATTCGAATTTAATTGCGGACATCTGAAACCTGACACCCGAAACCAGGAATGAAGACATTCAGCGGCCGTGCCGATGACCGTGAAAAGGTGTTGGTGCCAGATACCGTCACCGACAAAAAACCCCGTCGTGCGGAAACACGGCGGGGCTTTTAGTTTGTCGGCTTCAGGCGGTAAAAGCTCAGGCGTCCTTCTTGGGCGGGTCTTCCGTGGCGGCCGCGTCTGTTGTTTCTGCTTCGTCGGCTTGCCCTTTAGCTGGTTCAGCGGCGGCGGCTTCCGTGGCCAGATCCTCTTGCGGGTCCGATGCCGCCGATGCCTCGTCAGTGCTGGAGGATGCTTCCAGCGCGGCGTCGTCCGCGGCGGCCGCGGTTGGTGTCACGGTCTCGTCGGCGGTTTTCACGGCCTCATCCGCTGCCGGCAGGGCTTCGGTTTGATCTTCGCTGGTGGTGGTTTGGGGGGCCGCCGCACTCGGAGCCGCCGCCTTCTTGGCTTTCTTCTTGCGGCGTGCTTTCTTCTTCTTGACTTCGGGCGTCACCAGTTCAACCATCGAGATCGGCGCCGCATCACCGGGACGAAACCCGACCTTAACCACCCGGGTATAGCCGCCATTGACCTGCGCAAAGCGCTCGGGGGCTTCCGTGAAGAGTTTGTGGACCACGTCCTTTTCACGAATGATCGCCAGCGCCTGGCGCCGGGCATGCAAATCGCCGCGCTTGGCCAGGGTCACGAGCTTGTCGGCCCAGCGGCGGATTTCCTTGGCCTTGGCGTCTGTGGTTCGTATCCGTTCATGCTTGAACAACGAGGTCACCATATTGCGAAACATGGCCTTGCGATGACTCGACGTCCGATTGAGTTTTATACCTGCGTTTCGATGTCTCATGGGGTTGCTTCCGCTCCTTCTTCGGCGTCCTCTTCGGGCAACGCGAAACCGTCTAGCTTCATCCCGAGGGAAAGTCCCATTTCCGTCAGCACTTCTTTAATTTCATTGAGCGATTTACGCCCGAAATTCTTGGTTTTAAGCATTTCCGCCTCGGTTTTGCTCACCAGCTGATAAATTTTATGGATATCGGCGTTCTTCAGACAGTTGGCGCTGCGAACCGAAAGCTCGAGTTCCTCCACACTGCGGAACAGATTATCGTTGAACTGCGGGGACGCCCCATCCTCGGCGCTTTGATCCGACAGTGGTTCCTCGGTTTCATCGAAATTGATGAAGAGGCTCATCTGTTCTTTCATGATTTTGGCCGCATAGGCGACCGCGTCTTCGGGCTGCACACTGCCGTCCGTCCAAATTTCGAGGGTCAGTTTATCGTAATCGGTTCGCTGACCGACACGGGCATTGGTGACCACATAGTTGACCCGTTTGATCGGCGAAAAAACAGCATCGATGGGTATCGTCCCCACCGGCATCTCTTCGTCTTTGTTTTGCTCCGAAAGAGCGTAGCCTTTGCCAACCCTGACGGTCATTTCCATATTGAGCTTACCGTCGCTGGTAAGGGTTGCGATGTGCTGCTCCGGATTCAGGACTTCGCAGGCACCGTCATCACTGGCGATGTCGGCCGCCGTCACAACACCTTCACCGTTTTTTTCGATACGGATCATACGCGGTTCCGCATCTTTGGTGCGGAATCGAATCTCTTTGAGATTCAGAATGATCTCCGAAACATCTTCGTACACCCCGTCAATCACACTGAATTCATGCATCACCGAATCGAACTTGACCGAGGTGATGGCCGCCCCGTAGAGCGAAGAGAGGATAATCCGGCGGAGCGAATTGCCGATCGTAATGCCAAAACCCCGTTCCAGGGGTTCACAAACGAATTTACCATAGTGTTGATCACTGGACACCTGGACTTTGTCCGGCTGAATCATCTGCTGCCAGTTCATGTACATTAGGTCTTGTGACGACATGTTTATTCTCCAAATGGAATTGGGAGGATGCTGACAATCGGTGCCCGAGAATACGGCTGGCCGGCCGTCTGGCAGCGGCCAGCGGTAAACTCCCTAAGGGCCAATACCCTATTTGGTGTAAAGCTCGACGATCAGTTGCTCCTGGATCGGCATGGTCAGATCTTCACGTACCGGCAGGCTTTGGACAAAGCCCTTGAAATTGTCTTTTTCGAGCTCGATCCACTGGGGGACACCCCGTCGCACGACGGCCTCCAGGGCATCGCCGATCGATTGGATCGCACGGCTCTTCTCCCGCACTTCGACCTGATCGCCAGGGCGGACCAGCAAGGACGGGATATTGACTTTTTTGCCGTTGACGCTGAAATGATTGTGCCGCACGAAATGACGCCCTTGGGTGCGCGAATTCACGAACCCCATGCGGTAGACCACGTTGTCCAAACGGCGCTCCAGCAGCACGAGCAGATTCGTACCGGTGACGCCTTTCTGACGATTGGCGCGATGGAAAAAGATACGGAACTGCTTCTCGGTCAGCCCGTACATGCGTTTGACTTTCTGCTTCTCACGCAACTGAATACCATAGTCGGAAATTTTACGACCGCGCCGCTCACCGTGCTGCCCGGGGGGGTAACCGCGGCGATCGAAGGCGCACTTGTCCGAAAAGCATCGGTCGCCCTTGAGAAACAGCTTCATATTTTCACGTCGGCATAACCGACAGACCGAACCGGTATAACGTGCCAAGTTATCCTCCTTTTAGGCGCCCGCACACGACGGGTGCCTTGCGCAAACCCTGTTTAGACGCGGCGCCGCTTGGGAGGGCGGCAACCGTTGTGCGGGATAGGGGTGACGTCTTTGATGACCGTAACATTGAAGCCGGCAGCCTGCAGGGCCCGCAAGGCGGATTCGCGCCCCGGCCCCGGACCCTTGACAAATACCTCCACGGTTTTCATGCCGTGCTCCTGGGCCTTTTTGGCCGCGTCCTGGGCCGCCAGCTGCGCGGCAAACGGGGTGCTTTTACGCGAGCCCTTAAAGCCCTGCACCCCGGCACTGGACCAGGCCACGGCGTTGCCGGCCGCATCCGTGATGGTGACGATGGTGTTATTAAACGTCGACTGGATGTGCACCACCCCGGTCGCAATATTCTTTTTCTCTTTTTTCTTGGTACGGGTTCTCTTCGGCATTTAGGCTAATCCCTGTTTTAATTCCTTATTTCTTCTTGACGCCGCCCTTTTTCTTCACGGCCGTGCGTTTGGGGCCCTTGCGGGTGCGGGCGTTGGTGCTGGTCCGCTGGCCATGGCAGGGAAGCCCCTTGCGATGGCGCAAGCCCCGGTAGCAGCCCAGATCCATCAGACGTTTGATGTTCATGGCGACCTCTGAGCGGAGTTCGCCTTCCACCTTGTATTCGCTGTCAATGATCTTGCGGATACTATTGACTTCTGACTCCGTGAGGGTATCCGTCTTGGTATTGGGATCAATTTTCAGCTGGGCCAGGATCTGCTGCGAGGTCGTGCGCCCGACGCCATAGATATAGGTCAAGCCGATTTCCACCCGCTTGTTTTTCGGTAAATCTACACCGGCGATACGTGCCAAAGCTGTTCCTCCTCTATCCCTGACGCTGTTTGTGGCGTTTGTTTTCGCAAATCACCCGCACCACGCCGTGGCGTCGAATAACTTTGCATTTACTGCACATTTTTTTAACGGATGCCCTGACTTTCATAGTAAGCTCCTTATCGACCGCCCCGTCCCAGGTACAATGTTATCGGAATCCACTTTCCCGAGGGTCTTACTTGGACCGGTAAGTAATTCGTCCCCGCGACAGGTCATAGGGCGATAGTTCCACGGTCACCGTATCTCCGGGCAGAATTTTAATGAAATGCATGCGCATTTTTCCGGAAATATGGGCCAGGACCTGATGCCCGTTTTCCAACTCTACTTTAAACATCGCGTTGGGCAGGGTTTCTAAAACCGTGCCTTCGACCTTGATCGCTTCCTCTTTCGCCATAAATCTTCCCCGTTTTCGCTTTAACCGGCTGCTCGCTGAATCTAAACGCCGATGCGGCCCCCTGGGCCGAAGGCACGCTCGGCGTGCGCCATCTAACGGCTTCTAACGCTGGGACCGGACTTTTTCAGAAAACCTTCATAGTGCCGGGCCAGCATATGCGATTCAATCTGGGCGATCGTATCGATCGAAACCCCGACAACAATGAGAAGGGCCGTACCCCCAAAATAAAAGGGCACATCAAATTGGGTGATCAATATGGAAGGCAGCACACAGACCGCCGATACATAAATCGCTCCGCCCAGGGTAATCCGCGTCAAGACCTTGTCGATATAATCGGCGGTTCGTTTTCCCGGTCGGATACCCGGGATGTAGCCCCCCTGTTTTTTCATGTTGTCGGCCACATCCACCACGTTGAAGGTCACGGCGGTATAAAAATAACAGAAAAAGAAGATAAAGCCGATAAACAGTAGTTCGTACCAGACGTTGCCGGGCTGGAGGGCATCGGCGATGCTCTGCATGATCGGCACGTCGATGAAGCTGGCCACCGTGGCCGGGAACATGATGATCGAGGATGCAAAAATAGGCGGAATAACCCCCGATTGGTTGATCTTGAGCGGCAAATGGGTGCTCTGCCCGCCGTAAAGCCGCCGACCGACCACCCGCTTGGCATACTGCACCGGAATACGCCGCTGGCCTTGTTCGACGAAAATGATAAATGCCACCACGGCCACCATAAACACGGTCAGGATCAGGACGGCAAAAATGTTCATCGATCCGGCCCGCACCATTTCGAAGGTGGCGCCGATGGCGGCCGGCATACGCACCACGATGCCGGCAAAAATAATCAGTGAAATACCGTTGCCGATCCCCCGTTCGGTGATCTGCTCCCCCAGCCACATGATAAAGGCTGTCCCGGCGGTCAGGGTGATCACCGTCAGCGGGATGAAGGTTACCGCCGGGATGGCGTTGGCATTGCCCTGAACCAACCCATAACTGATGCCGAAGCCCTGAATGATACTCAGAACGACGGTGCCATAGCGGGTATACTGGGTGATT
>JASFTA010000050.1:0-7725 GCA_050114115.1 Desulfobacterales bacterium
GAGTGTGGGGGTAAAACTCCACCATGGGTTCGAATCCCATTCTCTCCGCCACTAAAAATGAAAACGCCCGACTGATGGCCGGGCGTTTTTTTATGGGATTCCGATGCTTGCCGCGGCACCTCCCGCGCTGGCAATCGTCGGGCGATCAAGCGGCCGGAGGCCGGCGCGCCGGCGACACCACAATCAGACACCGATTGCGCTAAGCACCGGCCTGCCGATGCCAACCATCAGTCATCCTGGCGTTTATCGTCTATAAATTCATTCACATCCAGGTTGAGTTTTTCCAGCGTTTCGATCAGCGGCGCGGCGCCATCCTCGTCCCGGCGGCGCAATTCGGCAATACGGGCATTGTAGCCGGTACGATAGGCCGTCCCGTAAACGACCGTTACCATTATAATGTGAAAAACGATCAGCAACCAGGTCATCATTTTAAATCCCCCTTGTTTGACCGGAATCCACGGAAACCGGTACGGCTTTCAAGACTTATCGACCAAATCCTACCTTGCCTTGAGCAAACCGCTCGATCCTTCCCCGTCCGGCCAATTGTGCTTGACAAAATAAGGATTCCCTATTACTCAGATCATTTCGATGATCGTAGACTACCCGTCGTGTAAACGACTCGAGTGGAATAAATAAACACAAAGGAGAGGAGAGCAAATGGCACAATTAATCGAACCTCATGGTGGTAAAGGCCTCACCATCTGTCTGCTGGAAGGCGCCGAACTGGACGCTGAAAAGCAAAAGGCCGAAGGCCTTAAAAAGGTTGAGATTTCGCCCCGCGTCAAGGGCGACCTGATCATGATCGGCAACGGTGGCTTCAGCCCCCTGACCGGCTTCATGACCAAAGCGGACTGGAAGGGTGTTTGCGAAAACTTCCTGACCGCCGACGGCACCTTCTGGCCCGTACCGGTCAACCTGGATGTGAGCAGCGACGATGCCGCCGCCATTAATGAAGGGGATGAAATCGCCCTTTACGATCCCGAAGGCGACGAAATCATGGCCACCATGAAGGTCACCGAAAAATGGGCCCAGAGCGCCGACGAGAAAAAATGGGAATGTGAAAAAGTCTATATGGGCGAAGGCACGCCCACGGCCGAAGAATTCTGGAAAATTGCCGAAGACGACCATCCGGGCGTTCAGATGGTCATGGGCCAGGGAGACGTCAACCTGGCCGGTCCGGTCAAGGTGCTGAGCGAGGGCGAATACCCCACGGAATTTGCCGGTGTCTATCACCGCCCGGCCGAATCCCGCAAGATTTTCGAAGACGCCGGCTGGTCCGAAGTGGCCGCGCTTCAGCTGCGCAACCCCATGCACCGCTCCCACGAATACCTGTGCAAGATCGCGGTGGAGGTCTGCGACGGTGTCTACATCCACTCCCTGGTCGGCAACCTGAAACCCGGCGACATCCCGGCCGAGGTGCGTGTCAAATGCATCGACGCCCTGGTGAAAGGTTATTTTGTGGAAGCCAACGTGGTCCAGGGCGGCTATCCGCTGGATATGCGTTATGCCGGCCCGCGCGAAGGCCTGCTGCACGCCGTCTTTCGTCAGAACTACGGCTGCTCCAAGATGATCATCGGCCGCGATCACGCCGGGGTGGGGGACTTCTACGGCATGTTCGAAGCTCAGACTATTTTCGATAAAATCCCCACGCCTTCCGAACCCGGCAAGGCGCTGGCGTGCACCCCTCTTAAGATCGACTGGACCTTCTACTGCTACAAGTGCGACGGCATGGCCTCCCTGCGGACCTGCCCGCACGCCAAGGAAGACCGTGTGCTGCTCTCCGGCACCATGCTGCGCAAGATGCTCTCCGAGGGCGGCGAATTGCCCGACCACTTCGGACGCGACGAAGTCGTCGCCATTCTGCGTGAATACTATGAGGGCCTGACCGAAAAGGTCGAGATCAAGACCCACAAGGCTGCCACGGGCAACTAAAATGATTCAGGTCTGACAACCTGAATAATAAGCCAATAAAAGAAGGGTGACCCCGCTTAGACGGGATCACCCTTTTTTAATTAAATGATTGTGTTGGGTTTCTTGTGCCGTGTCTATCCAGAAATGGTAGATTTTGGTTCAGGTCAAGGCCGCAGTGCTTTCGAAACCACAGGCGTAGCTTAGGCTACGTCGAGGATTTCGAAAGCACGAGAACGCCGGCCTGGGCCAAAAGATGCCTTTTATGGTTAGACACTTAGAATCCCCGGTTGGAATACTCGGCATACGCCATGGCCGTGGTGCGGTAGACCAGATGGGCCAGCTTGGAAAAGGGCGTATAGGCAAACAAGGACCAAATCGCGATCAAGTGCAGCCAGTAGACGATGGCCATGAGATCGTAGAGCCCGCCCAGCCGCAGCAGCTGGGTCAGCATGCCGGTGACCCCCAGGGTCAGCACGATACCGATCAAATACCAATCCCAGTAGCTGGAGTTGCTGTCGGTCTTGGCCATGCGGCTTTTCATCAGCAGCAAGGCGCCGATGATCAGGGCGATCCCGGCGATGTTGCCCAGCCATTTGACCGGGTTGAGCTGGGAGTAGGGTCCCTCGATGTGCAGGATCCACTCGGCGATGAAAAAGCAGTTGGTCACGATGAACAGCCCGATAAAGCTGAAGAGCACCATCATGTGGGATGTGGAACGCTCCCGGTTTTCGGTGCACTCGGTGAATTTATTGTGCTTGAAGATCGTGGGCACGACCTTGATCAGGGCCTGGACAAATCCGGCCGGGTCGATCTTTTCCTGGGTGGTCTTGCCTTCGGCCAGGGCGTTGGCGTGGATATCGCCGATAAACCGCTTGAGGCCCAGGGCGAAGGTGATCACCGCAAAGAAAAAGGTGGGGATCATGATAATGTCCACCAGGTAGTTGTTGTAGTACGAAGACTGCCAGATCTCATGCCCACCTTCGGGGGAAAAGGTCATCCAGTTGAGCCCCACCAGGTTGGACACCAAACCACCTCCAAACAAGATGACAAACGGGATCAGCAACAGAATCGGCAGTTTGGACTTGTCGCGCACCATCCGGCCGATCGCCTTGACGCCGGCATATTCGGAAATCGCATAGGCCCGGATGGCAGCCAGGGCATCCCCGGGTTTGGCATCGCGGGGGCAGCGGGTGTTGCAGTCCCCGCAGTTGTGGCACAGCCAGATGTCGGCACTGTGGACGACTTTATCCTTGAGGCCCCAGGAGGCCGCAATCATTTCCTTGCGGGGATAGGGTTTGGTTTCAGGGGAAATCGGACACACCACGGAGCACGTCGCGCACTGGTAGCATTTCTTGAGATCACCGCCGCCCAGCGCCTGCACGTCCTTGATAAAGCCCAGATCAGGATTAAGCACGGTCGCTTCCGCCATTTCGATACCTCCTTGTTCGGCAGGGCCTGCGTGGCCTTTCGGCGCCAGCCCCGCACGAATCGATGCAATTATTTAGCGGGCGGCATCCGCATCGGCGGACACCGCCCGGACAATCCTATTAGAAGCCCTTGAAGGGGTTGGGGCCCATTTCCTCGATGGACTCGACGAATTCGTTGATGATCTGCGGGATCTTGTCGTATTCGTCGATGGCGATTTCAAACTGGGCCACGCGTTCATTCTCTAAGGCCAGACTCTCCAAAGCCTCCCCGATCTTTTTCATGCGGATGCTGGCCAGTTCGCTGCCCTTGACAAAGTGGCACTGGTAGTCGTCGCCATGTTTGCAACCCAGCAAAAAGACACCGTCCATCCCCTGCGACAGGGCATCCTTGATCCAGATCACGTTGACCGATCCCAGGCAGCGCACCGGAATCAGACGCACGTCGGCCGAGTAGGAGAGCCCTTTGATGCCGGCCATATCCAGGGCCGGATAGGCGTCGTTCTCGCAGACCAGTCCCAGAACCCGGAAGGGCGGCTCGTCGTAGTCGTCTTCCGAGGGCACCACCACTGATTTCACCTGGGAGCCGATGCTGTCGATGCTGTAATCGGCAAACCCGATAATCCGCTCGGGGCAGGCCCCCATGCAGGTGCCGCAGCGCCGGCAGCGGGCCGGGTTGGGTTTGGGGGTGCCTTTCTCGTCGTCGTCCAGGGCCCCGAAAGGACATTCCTCGGTGCAGCGTTTGCACTGGGTGCAGCGCTGGAAGAAGAAGTCCGGGTAGGTCAGATCCCCGGAACGCGGGTGCACGGACATGCCGCGGTTGACCGACTCCAGGCACTGGATGGCCTTCAGCGCCGCGCCGGTGGCGTCTTCCACCGACTCCTCGGTGGTCATGCTGCGACGGATGGCGCCGGCGGCGTAGATACCGGTGCGCTGGGTTTCGTAGGGAAAACAGATGAAGTTGCTGTCGCAGTAGCCTTTGAAAAGGTCGACGTTGTCGCGGAAGGCCGGTCCCTGGCGATAGGCCATGTTGACGACCGGATCATCCTTGGTGGCCGGCACCATGCCGGTGCCCAGCACGACGAGATCGGCGTTGACCTGGATCTTCTCCCCCAGCAGGGTGTTGTCAGCCTCGACGATCAGGCCGCCCCCGTTCGGGGAAACGCCAACCACCTCACCTTTGGTCAGGAAAATCCCGGTGTCCTGCTGGACGGTTTTATAGAAGTTTTCCTGCAGACCCGGGGTGCGCATGTGCTGGCAGAAAACGAAAGCCTTGCCGTTATCGGGGTAGTCCTCGCGGACGTAGGTGGCCTGCTTGAGGGCCACCAGGCTGGTGACCGCACCGGCATAGTCGAAGTCGGTATCGTCGCCCTGGCCCGGGCTCTGAATGAAGACCACCGACTGGGCTTCCTTGCCGTCGGAAGGGCGGGTCACCTTGCCGGCCTTGGCGATTTCCTCGAATGTGGCATTGGTGATCACGTCCGGCAGTTCGCCATAACCCAGGTGGGCGAATTCACCTTCGGCCGGCTCGTAGGGCTTGTAGCCGGCCGCCAGCACCACGGCCCCGAACTTCTCGCCGTCGGGGTCGAATTGCAGAATGTCCTGCTTGCCCTTGTTATATTTGAGGAAGGCTTCGTGCAACTGCTCGGCATTGAGTTCCTTGCCGCTCTCATCCACCTTCATCTCCTCGGGGATGGGATAGGGCACGTCGAATTCGATCTTTTCGCCCGGTTTCTTGAGGGTTACCGTGAAATTTCCGGGTTCCCCGGCCAAACGGGCCACCATCGTATTGGTCCTGACGGTGATGTTGCTGTAATTGTCCAACTCGGCAATTTGGGCATCGATCGTCGGTGCGGCCAGGCTGTCGTACGGGAAGCCCGGCAGTTGCTTGCGCCAGTTCAGCGCCTGGCCACCGAGTTCGTTCTCCTTCTCGACGATGGTGACGTCGTAGCCGGCCTTGGCCGCGTCGATGGCGGCGCTGATACCGGTGATGCCGCCGCCGATCACCAGGATCTTGCGGCTCAGGGTTTCGAGCTGATAGGGCTCGGGCAGGTCGACTTTCTCCACCCGGGCCATACCCATGCGCAGATAGTCCTCGGCCATCATCTGCACACGGTCGAAGTTGGCCTCGTCTTCTTTTTCCTCTTCGGTCAGGGCCGGAAACTGGTCGCGCGGGTGGGACCAGGTCACGCCTTCGCGGATATTGACGCGCTCCACGATGCTGCCCACGAAGCGGAAGGTATCGTAATTGACCCGGCGGGAGCAGGCCGCCAGGACCATCGTGTTGATGCCCTTCTCCTCGATGTCCTGCTTGATGACGCCCACCCCCTCCTGGCCGCAAAGGAACGGATGGGTCTGGACGGGAAGGCCTTCCTCATCGGCCACATCCTTGAGCGCATCGATATCAAGCGCCTCGCCGATGCCGCAGCCCGTGCAGATATACACACCATATTTTTTGTCCATTGATTACCTCCTACTTCGCTGCCAGAGTTTGAATGGCCTTGAGGGCCATACCGGTTGCATTCTGATTGGACGACACCACATCGAGCGGTTTGTTGGCACAGCCGGCCGCAAAGATGCCCCCGTTGGCGAAATCGTTGATCACGAAACCGTCTTCGGTGTAATTGACGCTGGCCGGCAGTTTGGCTTCGCTGGCCGTGGGCTGCATGCCCGTGGCCAGAACGGCCATATCCACGGTCTGGCTGGTTTTCTCGCCGGTTAGCGCGTTTTCGGCGGTGACGGTCACCCCACCGTCGGCCGCGGCTTCAACGGCAGCGACTTTGCCCTTAATGAAGATGATCTTCTCATCTTCCTTGACCTTTTGATAGAACTGCTCGTAACGCTGGCCGGGCGAGCGGATATCGATGTAGAAGATATAGATGGTGGCCTCCGGATACTGTTCACGCACGTAAAGGGCCTGTTTCAGCGAGGCCATGCAGCAGATATAGGAGCAGTAGGGCAGATGGTTTTCGTCCCGGGAGCCGGCGCATTGCACGAAGGCCACGCTCTCGGGGGCCTTCTGGTCGGCAGGCCGCAGGATTTTGCCGCCCGTGGGGCCGTTGGGGGCCGCCAGGCGCTCCATCATCATGTTGGTGACAATGTTGGGGATCTGGCCGAAACCAAGGTTGTCCATCTTGGTGGCATCATAGGGCTGCCAGCCGGTGGCGAAGACCACCGCGCCCACCTTGAGATCGAGGGTCTTGGCCGTCATGTCCAGATCGATGGCGTCGTACTGGCAGGCTTCCTTGCAGCGCGCGGCGTCGTCCGTACCGATGATTTCCGGGGCGACCACATAGCGGGCCGGAAAGGCCATTTCAAAGGGCAGGTAGGCCCCCTTGACCTTCTGCATGCCGAAATCGTAATCACTGTCGATTTCCTGCTGACAAACCTTGGTACATTCACCGCAGCAGGTGCAGTTTTCGTTGACATAGCGCGGGCTGATCTTGACCTTCACATCATAGTCGCCCGGCTGGCCGTCGACTTTTTGGACCTCGGCCATGGTCAAGACCTTGATCTGGGGGTTGTCCTTGATCCGGCGGAAATTGATTTCCAGTCCGCAGGTCGGGGGACACATCTTGGGGAAATACTGGTTCAACTGCGCCACGCGTCCTCCCAGGTAGGGATTCTTCTCCACGAGAAACACCTCGTAGCCCACCTCGGCGGCTTCCAGGGCCGTGGTCAGGCCACTGATACCGCCTCCGACAACGAGAATGCTTCCACTAGCAGGGGCTGTGTTTTCTGTCATCCTGTCCCTCCGTGCTTACAGATGGTGTGTTGCACTGGTACACACTCGGAAAAGTTGCCGTCATGTCATCGCCCTCAGGCGATATCCGTCTCGTTCCGTGAACACACGCCGGCGCGCATCGCGACCGCGATGGCCGCGGCGACGTCTGCTCAGGAGGCGAGAAACAAAAGCGGATATCGCTCTGAAACACGAAAAAACGGGCCGTCTGTTAATAAAAACCTCCAGGTACCCGAAACCGGGGGGCACCTGGAGGCTCGTTTATGCGACTAAGCTATTGCCAAGTCCTTATATCCATCAATCCGGAATGATCTTGATGTAGTCTTTCTTGAAGACATCCCATTCCTTGGTTTTGGGATCGAACTTGGAATTGGTGAAGCAGAACCAATTCTCGTCATCCTGGCCCGGATAGTCCGCCTGATAGTAGAAGCCCGGATAGCGGGTTTCCTTGCGGTACTGGATGTGGCGCAGGTGGGATTCCACCGTCCAGATGCGGTGCTCGATTTCCCAGGCGCGCATCAGTTCGTGCAAGCTGCCGGCCGCCATTTTCTCGCAATCCTCGCGCATGGTCTGGAGCAGGTCCATGACCACTTCGAGGGATTTGGAGGTCGTCAGATAGTAGGTGGCCGTACCGGCACCGTACTCATG
>JASFTA010000051.1:0-7718 GCA_050114115.1 Desulfobacterales bacterium
ATTAGCCGCCTGACGACACGCGATGTGGACATCCTGCTGATCGTGGCGGATGCTTCGCGCCGTGGGCTGCAGGCCGGTCTGCGGATCAACGATCTGGTCAAGACGCTGAACATCGGTGTAAACAAGGCTTATCTAATGATCAACCAGGCCAAAGGCGAGCCCCCGCCCCAGGTGATGAGTCTCGTCGAGGAGGCCGGCCTCGACTATGTGGGCACGGTCCTGGAAGACGAAACCCTTTATGAATACGATCTGGAAGGCAAACCCACCATCGAGATGCCGCCGGAGACACCGGCGGTGAAGTCGGCCTTTGCCATTTTCGATAAAATTATAACCTGATTGACGGGCCACATGGAACGACCATGAAACGAACCGGGCTGTTATATGACGAGCGATTCCTGAAGCACCGCACCGGGGCCAACCACCCCGAACTTCCCGAGCGGTTAACCGCGATCTACAATGGCATTCGTGATCGCGGCCTGCTCGAGCATCTGCAGGTTATCCCGGCCCAGGCCGCCCCGCGCATGTGGATCGAGACCGTGCACGACCGTGACTATGTCGATCGCTTCGAAGCCGCCTGCCGCAACGGTCAAGAATCCTTTGAAAGCCCCGACAACCAGATGTGTGCCGACACCTATGATGTGGCCCTGCTGGCGGTCGGCGGGATTCTCGATATCGCCGACCGGATCGTGAACGGCGAGCTGGACAACGCGTTCTGCGCCGTGCGCCCTCCCGGCCATCATGCCGAGAAGGCCAAGGCCATGGGTTTCTGCTATTTCAACAACGTGGCCGTGGCCGCCAGTTATTTGCAGACCCAGTGGTTGATCGAGCGGGTGGCGATCATCGATTTCGACGTACACCACGGCAACGGCACCCAGGCGATCTTCGAGGACGATCCCACGGTTTTCTACTATTCGATTCACGAGCACCCGTCGTTTGCCTACCCCGGCACGGGGCGTGGCTTTGATAATGGCGTCCAGCGCGGTGCCGGCTACACCCGCAATACCACCGTTCTGCCCGGTCAGGGCGACGAATTCTACCGCGAGGCCGTCGAAAATGAGCTGCGACCGGCGATAACCCACTTTCGTCCCCAGGTGATCATCGTTTCCACCGGTTTCGATGCCCACGTGGATGACGACATGGCCGATATATCCCTCTCGACGGCCGGATACGCCTGGATGATGGATGAGATCATGAAACTGGGCGATCGTGTGGCGGACGGCAAACTCATTTCGGTTTTGGAAGGCGGCTACTGCCTGGAGCGGCTGCCCGAGCTGGCGGCCGATCATGTCCAGGCGCTTTTGCAGATTTGACCAGACACCCATCGCAGGCGGCGATGGATCGGGAGGACTAGATGTTTATCAGCAAATCCATGCAGTCGAAAGTGATCACGGCGCATCCCCAGACTACGCTCCTGGAGGCCCGCGCGCTGCTCAAAACACACAGGTTCCGACACCTGCCGGTGCTGGGCGACGACGACCGGCTGGTGGGCATCATCACCGACCGCGACATCCGCAGCGCCCTGCCGGCGGCCTTTTACATCGAGAATGGCGAAGCCGCCAACGAGGCCGATTACCGCCATCTGATCGTCGAGGATTTCATGACCCGCGACCCAATGGCGATCTCGCCCGAGGACACCATTCAGGACGCCCTGCTGCAGATCCAAAACATGCGTGTGGGGGCCTTTCCCGTGGTCGACCACGATGGCCGCCTGAAGGGCATCATTTCGGTTCGCGATTTGCTGCGGGCGTTTATCAATGTGCTGGGCATCGAGGAGCCCGGCACCCTGCTGGGCATCCTGGTGGAAGAGAAAGTGGGGCAGCTGAAAAAGATCGTCGATGCCATCACCGAAGAAAACATCTCCTTTGGCAGCATCCTGGTACAGCGCCACTGGGATAAAAACATGCGGGCGGTTTTTGTCTACCTGCTGACCAACAGCGTCGTCCGCGTCAAGCGCAAATTGACCGATCTGGGTTTCGAGCTGCTGGATCCCATGGATTGGTCCATGGAGCGCCGGCCACTCCATGACTAAGTGCTGGTGGGGCCCACCGGCCGCAACGGCTGCCCGTATTACGGCCGGCTGCTGCCGAGCCCCGTTCCCCGGCCGTTCGTTCGCATTGGGGGCCCGGCGCCCATGACGGCCCCCCTTCTTCGCCGTATCCCTTACGACCGGCTCCACATCTACTATCTGGAAGGCCAAGCCGGATCAGCGGAAGAAAGCTTCGACAACCGCTTCATCGGCAATTGGGAGGAAGACGGCGATTCTTTCCTTTTCTTCTCGGCCCCGGCGGAGGATGATGTCCGACGGTATGTGGCGGCCCGCAGCGATCTCACCCTGATCGACCAGTACGACATGACCTATGAAGACTGGCAGGGCGGACGCTTCCAGGGTCTGCGGGCGGGGCGGCTTGTCGTCCGACCGGCCTGGCAGGATGGACCAGCAGCGGCGCCGGGCGAAATCCCCATGCAACTCGACCCGGGTGTCGTTTTTGGGGCCGGCACCCACCCCACCACCCAGGATTGCCTGACCGCCCTGGCGATCCTGAGCAAGGACGGCCCCCGGGGAACCCTTCTGGATCTCGGCAGCGGCACCGGCGTTTTGGCGGTGGCCGCCGCCCGCCTGGGGTGGCGGCGCGTGCTGGCCGTGGACTTCAACCGCCTGGCCGTCAAGACCACCTGTCGCAACGTGGCCCTCAACGGCGTGGCGTCGCGGGTGCTGGCCGTCCAGGGCCGGGCGGAGGAGTTGGTGGCTTGCCGGGCCGACGTGGTCGTGGCCAACATTCACTACGATGTGATGCGCCGCCTGATCCAATCGCCGGGCTTCAGTCGCAGTCGCAATGGGATTCTTTCCGGCCTGCTGCGCAGCCAGGCCCGTGAAGCCGAAGCCTTGCTGACCGGGGCCGGGATGTCGATCCGTCGGCGCTGGTCCCGGGACAATACCTGGTTCACATATTTAGTGTCCGTTTATGGATAGGCGCATTCTGGGCAGCCATGGCCGTGGTTGTAAAGCGTCGACCACCCCGCTATAATTGATGCACGCGTTGTTTGAAGCGCCCATGCGATGTGAGGTGACGATGCACGCTTTGATAGCCCGGGCCGCCCGGGATCTGGCGGCAGCCCCCAGCGCCGTGGCCCTAACGGGGGCCGGCATTTCCATTGAAAGCGGGATCCCGCCCTTCCGCGGCCCCGGCGGCCTGTGGGAAAAAATCGACCCCATGGAAGTCGCCCATATCGACGCGCTGCGGCGCAATCCGCAGAAAGTCTGGGAACAGCTGATTGAGGGCATGCTGACGGTCCTGGCCAAGGCCGCGCCGAATCCAGCGCACCGCGGGTTGGCCACGCTGGAGAGCCAGGGGTATTTGCAGGCCGTGATCACCCAGAACGTCGACGGCCTGCACCAACAGGCCGGCAGCCGGCAGGTCATCGAATTCCACGGCAGTTTTGCCTGGCAGCGCTGTATGACCTGCGAACGCCGCTGTCCCAGCGAAGCCCTGGACCTGGCCGTGATACCACCACGCTGCGCGTGCGGCGGCATCCTGCGCCCGGACTGTGTGTTTTTCGGTGAAATGATTCCGCCCGAGCACTTGTCCCGGGCCCAGCAACTGGCCGCCGACTGCCGGGTCATGCTGGTGGTGGGCACGTCGGCCACGGTCCACCCGGCTGCCATGCTGCCACTGCTGGCCCGTGAGGCCGGTGCCCGGGTGATCGAAATCAACCCTGAACCGACACCGCTGACCGCCCAGATCAGCGATTACCTGATACCCGGGCCGGCCGCCCAGGTGGTCGGCGATCTGGCCGCCGCGGTTGCCGCGCTGCGGAAAACCCCTTGATGGGCTAAGATCATGACCGTCAAATGCGAATCCTGGGTGCAATCCGTCGAGCTGACACCGCCGGCCCTGACGGACAATACCGCCGATGCCGAGCGGCTTAGCGGACACCTTAAACGCCGCCTGGGCATCGGAGGCCTCAGGGTTGACCTGGCCACCCTTGGTCGCCTGCCGGGCCTGTTACGGGACAACGATTACCGGGTGCGCTGTATTCTCTTCGGCGCGGGCGATGCCTGGCAGCTCTGCGCGGTGACGGCCGACGACATCCAACCGGCCCTGGGGCTGGCCGTGGACCTGGGCACCACCCGGATCGTCGTGAGCCTGATGGATCTGACCGACGGACATGTTCTGGGTGAAGATTCCCTGGACAATCCCCAACTGACCGTCGGACCCGACATCCTGACGCGGATTCATTACAGTGACACCGAGGGAGGTCTGGCCCGGCTTCAGCGCATGGTGGTCGAAGGCCTAAACCGCACGATCGCCGATCTTTGCCGGCGCAGCCAAACCCAGGCCGATCGTATTTTTCTCATGAGCATGGCCGGCAACACGGCCATGACCCATCTCTTTCTGGGGCTCACGCCGCGCTGGATGATTCGGGAACCTTATATTCCCGTGGTCAACCGGCCCGGGCTCCTGGCGGCCGCCGATCTGGGCCTGCAGCTGAACCCCGCCGCGCGGTTGTTTGCTTTTCCGAATATCGGCAGCTATTTTGGCGGTGATCTGATCGCCGGTATTGTTTACAGCGGTCTGCACCGCCGGGAGGAAATCGCCATTCTGGTGGATGTGGGCACCAATGCCGAGGTGGTGCTCGGCAACCGCGATTGGCTGCTGGCCTGTGCCGGCGCGGCCGGTCCGGCGCTGGAGGGCGGGGTGTCCAAGATCGGGACCATGGCCTGCCCGGGGGCCATCGACCGGGTGGTCATCGATCCCGCAACCCGCCGTTTTGAGTTGCACACGATCGACGATCAACCACCGGTGGGGATCTGTGGCTCGGGGGTGATCGATCTGGCCGCCCAACTTTTTCGGGCCGGGATGATTGACATCCGGGGGCGGTTGATTTCGGAAACCTGCGACGGGCGATTGCACTTGGGGCCAAACGGGCCGCAGCTCGAGATTGCCCCGCCGCCGGCCGGCGTCGAACGGCAGGGTCTGGCCATCGGGCAGGCCGAGTTCGACAGCTTGATCCGTTCCAAGGCGGCGATGTATACGATCCTGGAGACCATTACCGCTTCGGTGGGGATCGCCCCGCGCGATCTGCAGACCTTTTTCGTGGCCGGCACCTTCGGCGCCTATATCGATCCCGCCTCGGCCATTGCCATCGGGATGCTGCCGGACCTGCCGCGGGAACGTTACCACACGCTGGGCAACAGCTCGTTGGAAGGCGCCAAGCAGGTGTTGGCCGATCCGCTCGTGCTGCCCCAGATCGATGACGTGCGCGACCGCATTACCTATATGGAATTGAACGTCAACCAGGATTTCATGAACCGCTTCAGTGCGGCCAAATTCCTGCCGCACACCAACCCGGAGCTGTTTCCAACCGTCGCGCGGGGGATCTGAGCGCCCGGGGTCAATGCTAACCGGAGTGGGCTTTACAGGGAAACGCTATGGCGAAATTATACATTTTTACCCGACGCGGTCGTAGCGAGTACAATCTGG
The DNA here is from genome assembly GCA_050114115.1 of Desulfobacterales bacterium. Classification (GTDB taxonomy): domain Bacteria; phylum Desulfobacterota; class Desulfobacteria; order Desulfobacterales; family UBA5852; genus JABZFP01. The sequence goes on from JASFTA010000051.1 coordinate 5,484, forward strand.
TGGATCACAACGTGCTCGGCCGGCACCCCAAAAACCGCATCAAGGTCCTCGAGCCGGGGGTTTCCAAGGTGCATTGCCTGATCTCCGCCGAGGACGAGCAGACTTACTCGGTTCGTGACCTGGGCAGTCGCAACGGAACCTTTGTCAACGACAAACGCATCAAGGGCAAAGTCGTCTTGAACGACGGGGACGAGGTGCGGCTGGGCAACACCCGCTGTCTATTCCGGGATCAGATCGACGCGCTGAACATCCAATGGACGGAGCAGACGCCGGAGGAAATCGAGGGCCACGTCCAGCACAAGGTCGCCCCCCGGAAGATGAACAAGTTCTTCCCGCAAAACAACATCATCGACGACGAGATGTTGCGCTCCGACTATGAACGCCTGCGGATTTCTTTCGAACTCCAGCGTGATATCGGGTTTGACCTGCATGTGGATTTCATCCTGGGCTGTGTCCTGGATCGGGTCTTCGAGTTTTTGGCGTTCGACCAGGGCATCGTGCTGCTGATCAACAATCGCGGCGAATTCAATGTGCATTCCTTCAAGCTCAAGAAACTGGATGCCACGCTGACCGTCTCGCGCGCCCTGATCGAAAACGTGATTAAGGAAGGCCTCGGGATGCTGCTGGCCAATCCTAATTTTGCGGTCGGCAAGGACGCTAACGACTTTCTGGACACCCCCGTGCATTCCTCCCTGGCGGTTCCCATCATGGATGAGCAGGAACTGATGGGGGTCATTCTGATCGAAAAAGAAGACACGTATACGCCCTACCGGGAGCGAGACCTCAACCTGTTATCCAACGTGGCCAACAAAACGGCCATGTTTATCCGCAACTCCCGGGTGGCCAAGGGTGTCACCCGCGAATCCCTCCAGCGCGAACGTTATCGCAAGATCGTCTCGCCTGAATTGGCCGAAATGGTGGTGGCCGGGCAGCTTCGGGTGACGGAATACGGTGAATGGCGGCCGGCAACGCTGTTAATGGCCAACATCATCGGTTTCGAGTCGCTGGCGCGTGAGTTGGAGGCCGATGTGCTGGTGGCGTTGCTTAATCGTCATTTTGAGTCCCTGGTCAGGGTCGTATTCCATCACGAGGGCATGGTCGACGCTTTCAGGGGCGATCGGCTCTTGGCTGTATGGGGGGCGCCGTTGGCCCATGATGACGATCCGGCACGTGCGGTGGCGGCGGCCATGGAAATGCACCAGGCGGTGGAGCGTTTGAACCACAAGCGCGACGCGGCCGATCAACCTCCGCTTGAAATCGGCATCGGGGTGGCCACGGGCGACGTCCTGGCCGCGACCATGGGCTCGGTGCGCACCCAACGCTATTCCATCCTCGGCGACGTGGTCATGCGGGTGGAGGCGGTCTGCGCCGCCGCCCGGGCGGGCCAGTCGATGATTGCCGCGGAAACCCACCAGGCGCTGCGCGGCCGCTTTGCCGTCGAGGACGCCGATCCCGTCAAGTTCAAAGATGCCGCGATCGAGTGCTTCGAGGTCTTGGGCGATTCCGAAGCGCCCCCGGATCGCCCTTGGTCCTATTTGGGTTGACGGCCGGCCGTTTTAGCGCCCAACCGTCCGCTGTGCGGCGAGGGCCCCGCAGGCGGCTAAGCCTGAATTTCCCCGGTGTCCGCATTTTCCAGTAAAAAATGGCTAACGTAGCGTGGATCGATCGCCTTACGGGACACGCGGCCATATTCTTCCTGCAATTCATTGAGCAGGGCCGCCAGGGCGGGCCCGATGCGGTCCGCCACGGCGGCGGGGTCCTGGCCGGCACGGCGGGCCAGCCATTGCCGCAAAGCCGCGTGATGGCGATCGGCGATCGTACGCGCGCCCGCCCCCGTGGGCGCGCCTTCACTGAAAAGCGATTCCCAGAAAGACCCAAAGGTCTCCAGCGATATCGGCTGCAGGGCTTCGGACAATCCGAGGGTGCTGCGGGCCCAGAGGGTCAGCAGAACGCTTTTATAGGTCAGATGGCCGAATTGCCCCCGCGGGGGGAGGTCGATATGCATCCGGGCCAGGAGGAAGTCTAAGGCCCGAACCTGGTCCAGCTGGCGGCCGGTTTCCCTAATCTCCGCCAGACACGCAAATTCGCGATAAAGCGGCCCGGAGCGGTCGTTGGTAAAAAAACGTGGGCGCTTGAGCAACAACCCGCCCACCACTCCCAACCAGGCTTCCCCCCAGAATGTCAGCGGCAGGCCGTTGCGTGCGAACCAGCTGGCGGCCACCCAATTTTCGGCTT
>JASFTA010000052.1:0-7718 GCA_050114115.1 Desulfobacterales bacterium
GAACACGATTGTCCGGGGTAACGTTGGGCGTCACCGAGAGTTCCAGATCGACGTCCTGGAATTCGACCGAGGAACCGCCGGCGGAATCACGCTCCAGATAAGGAATCTGGAAACCCTGCTGGATTCGCGCCGTGCGGCCGTCCAGGGTCAGAATTTTAGGCGCCGAAATGGTGCGGGTCTTGCCCTCGGTTTCACCGACCTGAATCCGGGCGTCGATAATATCGAACGAGGTCCCCGATATTTTGCTAAGGCCCCATTCGATCGCCCCGTTGTCCAGGGCATCCGCCGGGATGTTGTCCGCTTCCATATCAATACCGGTTACCGTAAAAGCATCGCCAAGGTCGAATTCACCAATACTGATCGTACCCCAGTCGAAACCGACATCACGCCGGAAATCACTGCTGGCTTCAACGATGCGCGACTCGATCAACACCTGCGGCGTCACCTGGTCGAGGATGCGGATGATGGTCCGGATGCGCTCGATGGCACTGGGAATTTCATTGACGATGATCATGTTTTTAGCCGTGTCCACCGAGATAGATCCCCGAGGACTGAATTTGCTGGGGAAACCAACGTCGGTTGAGCCGGCGGCGCAGGAGGTAGCCAAATGGGCACAGGCGGTTTCCTGGGCGTTGATATAGCTCACCAGGAAGAATTCGGTGACCAGCTCCTGCTGCTCTTCGGCGCTGCGGCGACTTTCGAGTTTTTGTTGTTCCAGTTGCTCTTCCCGGGCCAGGGTCGCCTGGGTGGCAATCCGAAAAATACCGTTTTCTTTTCGCAGGCCGAGCTGATTCATCCGAAGGACCAAATCGAGCACTTGATCCCAGGGAACAGGCCGATCAAATTGGAGCGTTACCTTGCCACCGACGTTTTTATCGATCGCGAAGTTTTCCCCGGATATTTCGCCGATAATCCTAAAAACATTGCGAATATCAGTGTCGAAAAAATTGAGGGCGATTTTTTCACCGGTGTAGGTTTTGGGGGGTCTGAGCGCGTCCGCGTCCACCCGACCGGCATCGGTCGCGATTTCCTGGATCGCCGCCGACGGGGCCGTGCTCATCTCGGAAGACGATTCCGATGCGGCGGCGCTTTGTGCGTCGCCCGCCGTTTCCGCGGTTCCCTCCAGGGCTTGTTTCCATTCGGGGGCCGTCGAATCTTCGAGCGGTTTGGGCGGTACCGTCGAAGGGGCGAAGCGAATATTGATGAAATTGTCCACCTGGGCAATTTCAAAAGGCACCCCCTCCCGCAGTTCAAAAACGACCAAAGCGTGATCGGCCATTTGATCGGCCTCTATCGGTGTAATCCGATCGACGGCACTCTTAAACCGGGTCGTGATCAAAGGACGCTTACGATATTTGGGAATGCGCGTATTGAACAGTTTTAATTGCAGCTTGCGGTCGGACAGGCGCTCCATGTCGTAGCGGACCGGATGGGTCGTGCCTATACTGACCAGCGAGGCCCCTTCTTCCACACTCGTGAATTCGAGTTTGTTGAGCCAAACGGTCTGCACCTCGGGATTGACCGGGTCGCTTGGCATGCCGCTGGTCTGTTCCTCAGCGGCATCTGTCTCCATGGCTAAATTGGCCGCCGCCAATTGCAACGGGGGCTCCTCTGTGGCCGAGGCCGAGGGCGAAACTTCGACCGCCGCAAGCTCTGTGGTTTCTTCCGGCAGCGGAACCGTGGCCACGGTGTCGCCGGCGTCCACCGCGACGGTTTGCACGAGTTCTTGGTCCAAAATCGGTTTGGTTTCAGCAACACTGATAAGCAGACCGTTTTTGACGGGTTTAGACGTGAAAGTGGTCAGGTAACTGCGATCCGTGTCCAAAACGACCCGTAATTTTTCGGGATAACAGAAATGCCGAATGCCTTGGACCCATTTGGATTCGACTTCAACCTTCTGAAGCCCTTTGTAGGGGCTGTTGATGCCGTAGATATCAAAAACGATGCGGGGCGGATTATCAACGGTAAACGCCGAATAGTCCGTAATCGTGCCATCCGCCCAGATAACGATTTCAATACCGTCTGACTGTTCCTTGAAATCCACCATCTCGATACACGTGCCCTTGGCAGCCGCTTCGATCATTTGAGGGTCGGGGGGCACGGGAACGGACGCCGGTGCGACGGAAGGTTCCGCGCTGGCAAGGGGCTGCTCTTCAATGAGGACTTCGCGTGAAAAGGCAACCGTAATGCCGTTGAGACCTTGTTCGACCGTGTAAAGCGCATCTTGCGTCAGGTTCACGGTCACTTTGGCGGTGTGTCCGTCCGCCACCACCTCCGATGTCTGGATGTCGTGGATAGGATGAGCATCCACGGGATAAACGGCCTGGATGTCGACAAGCTCGGTTCCTGGGAAGTAAAAGCTGACAGTCGGCGGCGAAGACTTGCGGATATCGGAAAAGAGAAGATCGGCGCTTCCCGTAATGGTTAGAATGGTCTTTTGATCATCTTCGCTAACCGCAAGTGAATTGATCTGCTTGAGTTCAACTGCACCGGCCGGACGATTATCTTGACTTTGCGAGGTCGAATAACTGGTCGCACAACTGCTAACCAAGAGGGCCAACGCAGCGATAAATGTCAAACGCAATAGGGACTTCAATCGGCTTCTAAACAATGCTGTGGAACTCATGCTAATCAATCTCCAGGCGGTTTCTGAAGTTTTAATTCACGTTGCTGAGGGATCGCATTGCCAAAATCATCGGTTTTAAGATGTTCGATGACAATACGATCACGGGTAATTTTGGTGACCTGTCCGCGTTCCAGTCCAATGGGCGTGCCAAGTTCGACGACGTAGCCCTTGCCGGTGGCTTCTTCGACCATGGCGCGCGGACGATTCTGGGAAAATACGATGGCGGTCAGCCGAAGTTGGCCAAGGTCAAGCCTTTCCAGCGGCGTGCGCGGGCGCTCCGGCTTCTTCGGCTTGGCCACTTTATCTTCTGCGGGCTTAGGCTCTTCCCGGAAGAGCGGCTTAAACGGGTCCAATTTACCCGCGGGATCGTAAGGCAGCCGTGCCATCTTTGTGGGGGGTGTGTTTTCAGCCCCCGTCATTGACGCCGGCGCATTAGGACGGCGAGATTCCTTGGTGATCGATGAGCCCGCTTGAGGCTTGGCCTTTTTGGGCGCCGGCGCAATTTTTTTGGTGATGACGGGTTCACCTGGGCCCTGAGCCTCGCCTTTACATCCCCAAACGGTAATGGTCAGGCTAAATCCTAAGACAGCCACCAGACCGAGCCTTGCTATTGTTTTATATTTTTTCATCGCTTATCGTGCTGCATCGTAAGGTAATCGGCAAACTTCCGCCTATCAATGAATTATTACTTCTTTCTTTTCTTTTCCTTTTTGGATGCCGGCTGGGGCGCCGCGGCCTCAATAAATTTATACGTTACCGCCTCACAGGTTGTCGTCAATGTGCCGCCCTTGTTGGTCGTCATGTTAATATTGCGAATATTGACGACCCGCGACAGTCGCGCGACCCGATCGGCAAAACGCACAAAGTTATGATACCCGCCTGCGACCCGAATAGACACCGGGATTTCGGCATAAAAATTCTTATTAACATCGGCCCCGGGCTTGAAGAGCAAGAACTCCAGTCCGGACTCCTGCCCCGATTCGGAAATGCCGGTCAGAAGGGATGAAATTTCTTCGGATTCCGGAAGGGATTTCATCACCAGGTTGAATTCACGACGTTTGGATTCGAACTCTTTGCGCAATGCGACCAGCTTACGGGCATTTTTTTTGGATTTTTCCAGATCAGCGCTAAGTTTTTGGTAATCGGCGTTCAGCTTGCCAATCTTTTGCCAGCTCGGCCAGTAGGAGAGAACACCAAACAAGGCCAGAAGCAACGCGAAAACCCCAACACAGATCAGAATGCGTTGGATTCGCGTCAGGGCTTCGACCCGTTCAAAAAGCTGATCTAGTTTTTTGGCGGCAGCGGAATTTTCCATGGTCATATCTCGATCGCTATTTGCGCTTTTTCTTGGTTTTAGCCGGCGCCTGCTTAGGCGGCGGTTGTTTTTCGATGGCGGTCATATCGAATTTTTTAAGATTGATACTCCGAACCGGCTGTTGCTGGACGCTGGTCAGCTGTACGCGGCTGTACAGCGCCGCCGCTGGTTGATCTGCAGAGCGCATGGCCGGGATGGCTTCCAGGTTATCCATAAAATCTGCGACGGTGTTATTATCGACCGCAATGCCGCTCAACTGGAGACGACTGCCCCTGAGCGTTAGATTGGTCAGCCACATGCGGTTCGGCACAATTTTCTGGGTCAGATTGTCTAAGACATGCACGGGTTTGAACCGCTTGGCTTCAAGCCCGTCGATGACATCTTTGCGTTGCTCGAGGGTTTTCAATTTTTGGCGGAGTTCACGCATTTCAAGATCTTTTTTCTTGTAAAGCTCCAGCTCCTTTTTAATTTCCGCCACGTTTTCGGTCATCTTATTTTGCTTGGATTGGAGATAAATATGAACCCATCCAAGCACGATTAAAACCAGCACCAGCGAGAGTAGAAAAATCGAAACCTGTCGTCGAACGTTTTCTTTTTTTCTTGCGGCCCTAAAGGGAAGGAGGTTAATCCGTATCATTTATCGTCCACTTTTCTGATGGCCAGCCCCATGCAAATCGTGGCTTGCGGGGCAATTTGTTGAACATAGGCAGAATCGAAAGCATCGTCGTCAATGGTCAAATTTTGAAAGGGATTGATAATTTCGACATGGGCCGATGTCTCGGCTCCGAGCAACTGCCTGAACTCGGCGATGTTGGCGCCGCCACCGCTTAAAATGATGCGTGTAATCTGATCGTCCGGGTAGGTCGAATAGAAAAAATCCAGTGCCCGCCGGATTTCCGTACACCAATCCGAGACAACGGCGGAGATAATATTTTTGAGATCTTCCGAAGAAATTTTATCCTGCTGTTCGCCCTGTTTTAATTGTTCGGCCTCTTCCAGCGAGCAGCCGACCAGGGATACAATTTTCTGGTTGATCTGAAGACAGCCAAGTGCCACGTCGCGCATGAACACCGAGGTCATTCCCCGAAGGATGTTCAGAGAAGTTTTGCTGGCGCCAATGTCGATTAACGCAATATTTTCTTCCTGGGCATCGTAGTTCAACTCGAAAATGTTCTGCAGGGCAAACGCTTCGACATCGATAATGCAGGGATTCAAACCCGCCAGATTGACGAGATTGATATAATCGTTGACCATTTCTTTCTTGGCGGCCACCAGGAAGACCGACATCTGGTTCGGGTTGTGTTCACTTTCCCCTAATATCTGGAAATCTAAATTGACATCGCTGATATCGAACGGAATGTATTGTTCGGCTTCAAACTGAATGGTGTCCTGGAGCTGTTCCTCGGGCATATTCTGAACATTAATCTTTTTGACGATAACCGAATAGCCACCTATCGAAACGGCAACATTCTGTTCCTTGATGTTGTATGTTTTAAACAACTGGCGGATGGCGTCGGAAACCGCTTCAGGGTCGTTGATCACACCATCTTCAATCGTCCCCGGTGGAATGTCAATCATGCCAAATTTTTTTAGGGTCGGGCCTCGCTTGCCTTCGATGATTTCTCCAGCTTTAATGGAACGTGAGCCGATATCGAGGCCGACCAAATGGTTTTTCTTTCCAAACAGCATATGCTTTTCTTATTCCCGGAAAATTTTGTTTTTATCGGATAGGTTCATACCCAGTGCGAGTAGTATCTTGCGTTTGGTTTCCATTCGGCACGGGAGGCCTTTTTCTATCCGTGAAATGGTGAGTGGGGATACATTTGCTTCTCGTGCCAGCTCAGCCTTACTCATCAAAAGAGACTCGCGAATGTGTTTGAGTGAATTTTTACGGCCCATTTACTTTTTGCGCTTAAGGGTTTTAGCCGTCGAAACAATCTCTCTTGTCTTCCATTAAATTTTTTACACCGTATCGTGATTAAGTCAAGCAAATTATATACAGATTATATTTAATTATATTTAGTTACTTGATGTTGTGTTTATTTGTATCAAAATTCACCATATGTAGTGCCATTTTATGGTTACGCCCTAACTGCGGTGCAGAGAAAAAGTAGACCAAGTCAGGCGTTAATATTTGAGGCTGACAACGCCAAAGGTGGATAAGCTGCTTCCAACGTGGTATTCCGGCAGCCAGCCTGTTTAATGCGTCGACGGAGCGGTTATCGGCCGACTCGGATGATAAGTTTAGCTGGCCGGGCCATTAATGTGATGGCCGGCCGCATAAAGGCGATCTAAATGTCCTTATCGGAATGAGCTTTTGGCATGGTGTGGACAAAGGATTGAATTCACGCTAAAAACACCTCTGATTACGGTTTCTACTTAGGGAGCGGTCTTTAAGCGATGACATCACGCGCGGCCATCGGTGACAATACAGGTGAGCAGAAGCAGGGGATGAATGTTGGCCCTGTTAAGACGGGCGAGCAGGGCAAACCTTTTCGATTGGTGAAATATTTTACCTTTACCAGTTTGGTGATCATCTTTGCCGGCACAATCATTCTTTCCGTTCTCAATATCCATTGGGCGCGCCGGTTGCAGCTTGAAAAAAACAAAGATTACGCCTTGTTGCTGATTGAAAACCTAAATCACCAAATATTTCTCCAATTTGTAATTCCAACCATTCTTAAAAAAAACCGCATTCAATTGCGTGAAAAATCCCAATTCGAGTTGATGGACAAGGTTGTTCGCAGCACTTTGCATGGCTTCAATGTCGATATGGTCAATATCTATGATTTGCGCCAAACCATTTCCTATAGCTTTGATAAGGACATTATCGGCCGATCCAGCCGCGGCGGAACCCATCTCGCGTCGGCCCTCAACGGGCAGCGCAATACCCAACTGGAGCAGCGTGGCGGGTTTTTTCAGCTGTTGGTCGGGATTCCGGACGAAAGCCGCCTCGTCACCTACGCCCCCTTGCGAGCTGAAAAGCCGCTCTCGCGGATTCCCGGCCCCGTCCTCGGAGTGGTCGAACTGGTTCAGGACATGTCCTCCGAGTACAAGGCCATCTATCGCGTTCAAATTCGCGTTATTTTAACCAGTTCCGCCGTGATGCTGTTTCTTTTCCTTTTTCTCCTTCAGGTCGTCCGCAAAGGTGAAACCATCATGGAGGCGCGCGCGGGTGAACGGATACGGCTCGAAGAACAATTGGCGCGCGCCAAACATCTTTCGTCTCTGGGTGAGATGACGGCGAGTATTTCGCATGAAATCCGCAATCCGCTTGGCATTATCAAGAGTTCCGCGGAACTGCTTAAAAAGAAGATGGACCGCATCGATAGCCAGAACACGCTACCGGAAATCATTGTGGAGGAAGCGGGGCGTCTGAACGATATCATTACGGATTTCCTTAATTTTGCCCGCCCGCATCAGCCTGATCTGCGGCCGGCCCGCATCGAAGACATTATAGCCAAGAATCTACAATACCTTGCGCCTGAACTGGAGCGGCGACAGATTCAGGTGGTGCGGGCCATCGAGAAGCCGCTTCCTGAAATTGCCGTGGATGCGGATATGCTCTATCAGGCCTTTTTGAATCTGTTTTTAAACGCGATCCAGGCCATGGAGACAGAGGGTCAGCTGCGCATTATGCTCAAGAGGCTGGATCAGCATCTGGAAATTATTGTCGAGGATTCGGGCCCTGGGATTGACCCTGCGATTATAGACAAAATTTGGGATCCGTTTTTCACCAACAAGGAAAGAGGCACTGGGCTGGGGTTGGGCATCGTC
>JASFTA010000053.1:0-7717 GCA_050114115.1 Desulfobacterales bacterium
GTTGGAAAGCCGCGGTCTGACGGTCACCCTTCAGAAACTGGATCCCTACATCAATGTCGATCCCGGTACCATGAATCCGTTTCAGCATGGTGAGGTCTTCGTGACGGACGACGGATCGGAAACCGACCTCGATCTGGGCCACTACGAGCGCTTCACCCATGCCAAACTCGGACAGGACAATAATTTTACCACCGGCAAAATCTATCATTCCGTGATTTCCAAAGAGCGGCGCGGTGACTATCTCGGGGGCACCGTCCAGGTCATCCCGCACATCACCGACGAGATCAAACATTCGGTGCGTCTGGCCGCCAAGAACGTCGACATTGTCATTGTCGAGATCGGGGGCACCATCGGGGATATCGAAAGCCTGCCCTTTTTGGAAGCCATTCGCCAGTTCCGGGCCGACGCCGGCAAGGAAAACACGCTATATATTCACGTGACCCTGGTGCCTTACATCGGCACCGCCGGCGAAGTAAAAACCAAGCCGACCCAGCACAGTGTCAAGGAATTGCGCAGTATTGGTATTCAGCCCGATATTCTGCTCTGCCGGACCGGCCGTATATTGAACAAGGATATCAAAAAGAAAATTGCGCTGTTTACGAATGTCGACGAGGATGCCGTCATCACCGCCAAGGATGTGGACTGCATCTACGAGGTGCCGCTCAATTTTCACAGCGAGGGGCTCGACGAAAAGATCATCGAGAAACTCAATATCTGGACCCGGGCGCCGCGGCTGGAAATCTGGGAAGAACTTGTGGCCAAGCTGAAGCAACCCAAAGCCTCGGTCAAGATTGCCATTGTGGGCAAGTACGTCGATTTGACGGAGTCCTACAAGAGCCTCAACGAAGCCCTTTACCACGGCGGAATCCCCAATGACTGTGAGGTCAAGCTGATTTTCGTCGATTCGGAGTCCATCAATGCGGACAGCTGCAGCCACGCCCTGCTGGAAGCCGACGGCATCCTGGTACCGGGTGGTTTCGGCGCGCGGGGCATTGAAGGCAAGATCTGTACGGCGCGCTTTGCCCGCGAAAACAACGTACCGTATTTCGGGATCTGTCTGGGCATGCAGGTGGCCGTGGTGGAGTACGCCCGCAATGTCGTGGGGCTGGAAAGGGCCAACAGCTCGGAGTTCGATCTGACCACCCCCCATCCGGTCATCTATCTGATGACCGAGTGGTTCAACGATCAGACCGGCCAGGTGGAGCGGCGCGATGCCGCCTCGGACAAGGGCGCGACCATGCGGTTGGGCGCCTACCCCTGCCGGCTGATGTCGGGGAGTTTGGCGCAACGTGCCTACCAGCAGGAAAATATTTCGGAACGTCACCGTCACCGCTACGAATTCAACAATGCCTACCGCGATCAGCTGGAGACCAAAGGGCTGGTGATCAGCGGCACCTCGCCGGGGGGGGAGCTCGTTGAAATCGTCGAGTTAGCGGGTCATCCCTGGTTTCTGGGCTGCCAGTTCCATCCGGAGTTCAAATCACGCCCCCTTGATCCGCATCCCCTGTTCCGGGAGTTTATTCGGGCGGCCTGTGTCTACGCGCAAGATCGCCGTTCAGCGCAAGACGAAGCCGTGGCCTGAAGCCCTGCCGGGCAGCGCGGGCCGTCCCATGCCCTTCGCGCCGGATTTTCGATACCGGCGCTGGCCGGGATGCGCTGATGGTGGGCGGGGCTCCAATGCCGGCTTGATTCGGGGCGGGGCGCCGCCAAATTATCAGGCGGCCTGATTCACGATGCGCTCGCTGATCTTCTCGGCCGAGCGTCCGAAGAGTTCTTCCATTTCAATCGTCTCCAGGAGTTGATCCTCCCAGACGATATTGTTCTCCTGCACGATATTGCGAATATGCGTGTATTTGCCCCCCAGGGCCTTAATTTTGGCGGGCAGGGCCACATCATCGCGGAAGGCGATATTGAGCAGCAACAGGTACTCGATCAGGTTGGAGCGGTCGGGCTGTTCGGAAATCGCCGGGACGATCAGAATGCTGCGACCGTCCTTGCGCCCCTTGCCAATGTAGACATTCCCCCTTCGTACAATGATTTCTTTGGTGCCTTTGAGCCGTTTGTCGGTTTCCACCCGTGAGGGCAGCGGTTTAAGCTCTCCTGATTTGCGCAGGATTTCGATCGTGGTCGCCTCCGTTATTTCACCCAGGACGTCCAGTCCCCCAATCCGGTAAAGGATAGCGCCGCGGATCCGCTCCACGATCGTCTGTAGGTTTTTAAGGACGATCACATTCCCGCTGGTCAACTGAGAGATGTTGAGTCCGTAGGCATCCAGGGTGCGAAACAGCAGCCCCTCGGGTTTTTCCATGATGCGGCTGGTACCGACGGTGACCGTTTTCGCCTGGTGCTTGATGGCATCGATGGGCCGCGACATATTGTTGATGCAGCTGGAAATGACCCGGAAAAAGGTGTCGATGATGTTGGCCGCCGTGCCTTTGAGACCGAAATCCAGCTCAAAATCCGATACCGGCAACCGGCCGACCAAATACTTCAGCAGGAGGGTCAGGTCGGCGACGGCGCCCAGGCCCATGGCCGCCGGGAAACGATTTTGGGATTTACGCGCCTGGAAGGCACGGTAGAATTCGACGAACTTGTGACGGAACTTTTTTTCCAGCAAGACTTCATAAGCATCCATCCCTTGTTCACCATAGTGGTCCATGGTTGCCTGGATGTCTTCTCTAAAATGGTAGAGAAAGCGTGAGCTTTCATTGATGGACAGGGCCGCGTAGTACCCCCAGAGATGTCCCACCAGCGTATTGAGGATCGGGGCCAGGTGCTCGGGGGCCCGGGGGACATTAAATATGTCGGCGGCATAGGGGGCGAACCGATCCTCGCCCTCATCGGCGATGATGACGGGGGTGGCCTTGTGGGCCTTGAAGATGGCTGTGTCTTTGACGATGTCCCCGATCACGCTGCCACGTGCGCCGGCGGCGCAGACGATGATCAGCGGTTCGGAGGAAAGATCGATATGCTTTTTATCCTCGACGTAGTCCGAGGAAATGGTTTTATAGCAGAGCTCGCTTAGCTTGATGCGGATTTCGTCGGCCGAGGCTTTGTTGGGTCCGCTGCCCACGGCCGCCCAGTAGGTCTTGGTGGGGGCCAGGCGCTGGGCCGAGGCCTCGATGGCGGCCTGCATCCCGATGACCTGCTGCATCTGGGTCGGCAAGCGCCGCAGCACATCGATTTCCTGGGATATGAAGGCGGCATCCCGCCGACGGGTCAACCCGGCGATAAAGAGGCTCAGGATCGCCCCGGCCACGATCTGGGAATAAAAGGCTTTGGTGGAGGCCACCGACATTTCGATATCGCGGCCGCTGCTGGTGTAAAGGACGCCGTCCACTTTGAAGGTCAGGTCCGAGTCCCGGCGATTGACGATGGCGAGCGTGAAGGCGCCGCGATCCCGCACCATGTCGACGGTCCGATTGGTGTCCGTCGTGGTGCCCGACTGGCTGATGGCGACCACCAGGGCATTGGCCATGCTCTGGGGCTGATCGTTTTCACCCAGGATGAAGCCGCTGAGTTCGGAAGCTTTGAGGGCATTGACCTGGACGCTGGGGTCGTCAAGGTAGTGTCGCAGGATGTTGGCGCAGGCCAGGGCGGCCACGCCGGCGGTTCCCTGACCCACGAAGTAAATGCGCTGCAGGCGATTGTTGGCCAACGCCTGACGCAATGGGTCCGGAATGACGCTGGTGTCCAAAGCGATGGCCAGGCGGTCATTCGCATCCGGGTGGATTTTCCACCGGTTCCGGAGGGTTCGTTCAACCGAAAGCGGGGCTTCCGAGATTTCTTTGAGAAAATAGTGGGGAAAGGCCTGGCGGTTGATATCGCGGGAGGTGAGCGCCGTGGCTTTGATGTCTTCCGACGTCAAGGCCAGGGGCGTGCCGTCGTAATACCGGGCCTGGATCCCCTCGAGACCGCCGCGGCTGTCCTGGTCCAGGATGAAGATCTGGCCCTGTACCGGCCCATCGACGCCTTCGATGACCTTTTCGCCATCCATTTTGAGATAACGCTGGGTTTGTTCGATGAAGCCGTAGACTTCCGAAGTCGGCATGTAGACATCGTCCCCCAAGCCTATGAAAATAGCCTGGCCGCTGCCGCGCTGGGCCAGGAAGAGTTTGCCCGGTGCCAGAGATGAGTGCATGGAAATGGCGTGTGAACCGTCGAAATCATTGACGGCCAGACGAAAGGCTTCGGCGATGTCGTGGCCATCTCGATAGTACTGGGCGATACGCAAGGGGATGATCTTGGTGTCCGTCGAGATGGTCTCGGGAATCTGGAATCCCTGGGCCGCCAGATCAGCTTTCAGGGAGCGATAGTTGTCGATATCGCCGTTGAGACATACGTGAATCGACCCGTCAACGGCCTTGGCGGCTGGACCCGGCGTGCGGTTGTCCAGCGGGTGGCAGTTGGCTTCATTGATCGCGCCCACGGAAGCCCAGCGGGTGTGAGACGAAACCGTATGGAAGCGGTGGGGATATCCCGCCAGACGCTGCAAAACGGCGTCATTGCGAATCTCCCGTCGCAGAAAACGGATATTGTCCCCCAGGCTGCCGATCTCGGCGGCCACTTTGTAGACGATCGTGACGCTGACGAGCGACGGCCCGGTGTGGTCATCGGTCGGGTCGATGCTGATGCTGCGGTTTCCCAGAATGACCGGTGCGCTGCGATTTTCGAGTTCGGCGATCAAGGCCGGGTCATGGGCCTCGAGGGCTTGGCGGAATTCTCCAAAGTCGTCGTGCGGCAAGATGAAAAGCAGGGATAATCCCGCTGAGTCACGCCCCCGGACCTCTAAATGGTCGATGCTGTTGAGGACGGCATTGATATTGTAGAAGATGGGAATGGCCTCCGCCGGGAGGGTTTCCCGGCGGCCGTTGCACAGATCGGCAACCTTTTCGATATTGTCGAGGATTTCTTTCTTGAGGCACCAGGCGGCATCTTTGACGGTCTCTAGCCGTTCGGTCAGCGTTTCAACGTCATTGGCCGAGAGATGCCCCAAACGGTCCTGTAAAATCCGGCTGTCGGCATCGATGAGGGACTGCAGCTGTGCGTGCTGCCGCGCCAGTTCGGACTGGTGCGCCACATCGCGGAAGAGAACCCCAAAGGTCTCCTGGCGTTTCAGGGCATTGACGGTCTGTGCGAGTTCGGCAACGGTATTGTCCCCCCGCAGATAAGCCTGCTTGAGGTCCACCGCCGCTTCCAGGCAGCGGGCCATGTCGTTGTCCGCCAAAGTGGCAATCTGCTGCGCGAGCGCGGCGAGGTTCGGCGGCGGCGCCCCCCGGCGTCGTTTATAAGCCACGATGCCCGCCAGACCGCAGGCCAACCGGTTCGTTTCCACCGGAAACAGGATCAGAGCGTCGACCGGCGGGATTGACGCCGTGCGTCCCCAGTAAACCGGCGTGTTGAGCCATGTGCCCAAATGACCGGCGAAGCGGCAAATCTGCTGGACCAGGCGTGCGATCCAATGGATAAGGTGGCCTTGCATAGGTTTTCCCTTTAGGTTTGTTGGTGGCGATGTTGAATCAATTGCTGGGCGATCGCGACATCCGCTGGACGGTCCACACCCTGTGAGCGGTGCCGGGTGATGACCGTGCGAATGGGGATGCCGTTTTCCAAAAGCCTCAACTGCTCCAGTTTTTCGATGCGCTCCAGTCTGCCCGGGCCCAGATCGACGAAGCGTCGCAGGACCGGCAGACGATAGGCATATAGACCGATATGCCGATACCAGGGTGTCGTATGACCGCCAAAATTCATAGGGATGTCGGCCCGGGAAAAATAGAGGGCATTGGCGGCATTGTCGACGACCACCTTGACCTGATTGGGGTCGCGGGGCGCCCTCTGATCTTCCTTGCGGATCAGGGTGGTCACCTGAACCGCCGGGTCGCTGAAGGGGCCGATCAGTTCCACCAGCATTTCAGGGTGCAGGGCCGGCTCGTCCCCCTGAATATTGATGACCACCGCCGCGTCCGGAAGGCCCATTTTTTCGGCCGCCTCCCGAACCCGGTCGGAGCCGCTGGGATGGTCACTGCGCGTCATGACCACCGGGACACCCTGTTTGCGGGCATGGTCGGCAATCTGATCGCTGTCGGTCGCCAGCACGACACCTTCGAGTTGGCCGCATTGACAGGCCTGCTCATAGACCCACTGATACATGGGTTTGCCCAGGATAGGTGTCAGCGGCTTGCCTGGAAACCGCGTGGACTGGTAGCGCGCCGGGATAATCCCCCAGAATTCAGTCGGCATGGTCTGCAGCTTTCATGTCAGGGGCTTTCCTTCAAACTCGGGTTTGCGCTGGTCGCCTTCGAACGGCGTTCGGCGCGCAGGCGGTAGTATTCGCGCATGGCGAGCCGGGCGTATTCGCCGGCACGCCGCCCGATAAATTTTTCATGGGCCACAAGCACCGCGACGGCAATTGCATCCGCCTGTTCCGGGCCGTCCGCAAAACCGACGAACCAGTCGTAACGGGCACCGTGATCCCGGGTGTCGATTGATCCCGTTTTACCGCCGATGGTGAGTTGCGACAAGACT
The DNA here is from genome assembly GCA_050114115.1 of Desulfobacterales bacterium. Classification (GTDB taxonomy): domain Bacteria; phylum Desulfobacterota; class Desulfobacteria; order Desulfobacterales; family UBA5852; genus JABZFP01. The sequence continues at coordinate 6,526 of JASFTA010000053.1, forward strand.
TTATCACGGCGCATGCGTCTAAAAATTTTGCGAGCCGTGCCATGTGAAACGGTGCGGCGCATCAGCCGGCTCAGTTCGCGAGCGGTGTGCGGTGAGACCGCGCGCGCCGAAGTGAATTGGGGGTGGTAGAGATCGACGCCATTTTGATCGGTGATGCGGCGGATAATCGTGGGTTCGACCAGGCGTCCCTCGGCGGGGACGACCGCTGCCAGCATGGCGCCGTGTAAAGGGGATATCATGGTTTGCTGATTGAAACCGCTGCTTATTTCCGCCCACTGGTAAGGCTCGTCGGTGATGGTCGTGCGGCTCGGCCGCAGTGCCAGTTCGAAGGGGATGGGCTGATTGAAGCCGAACCGGTCGGCATAACCCTGGAGTTTCTCGCGGCCGAGGCAATGGCGGCCGATTTTGCCGAAAACCGGATTGACCGAGCCGGCAAAGGCTTTCTCCAGGGTGGTTTGACGGGTATAGCGATTGCGGACGTTCTTCAGCTGCGATTTATAAAGGGTGTGGCTGGCCCCGTTGAAGGCCAGGGGCGTCTGGCTGGAATAACCGCATTTTTCGAGCGCCGCCGCGGCCGTTACGATTTTAAACAGGCTGGCGGCCGGAAAATCGCTCGCCAGGCTGGGGTTGGGAGCTCGGCCCTCCTTGGCGAAGTTGACCATGGCCCGCACCTGTCCCTGCTGGGCGTCCAAAACCACGATGGCGATATAGCGTGAAGTGCGCCGGTAGAGTTTGCCCTGCAGGTAGTCCTGCAGGTTGACATCAAGCGTGGATTCGACCTGCAGCTTGCGTTCTCCGAAAGCGACGTTGAAGGGCCCGCCCCGAATATCCTCAAACGAATATTCGGCCAGCAGGTTGCGGACATCGGCTTTGCTGAATAACGGTGGTGCGGTATCCGCGGGTTCGGGCGGCAAACGGGTTGAGCGATTATCGCTGTCCGGCCAAGGGTTGGCGAAGATCCACCAGACGGCCGCGGTCAGGACGAAAACCGCTAGCCCCACGAGATGCTTGCGGGGGATGAAGCGCCAGCGGCCGTCCCGGTGGAGCTGTTGCTGGTAGCGGCGCCAGCTCGGGCGCGTCCGGGAGGCGGATAACTTATTTGGCGTGTTAGAAAGCGCCACGGCTGCGATCGTTCAATTCGATTCCGTTCCCGCACGGTATGGGGAATTTGGGAACTGGGCCGGCAAGCCGA
>JASFTA010000054.1:0-7694 GCA_050114115.1 Desulfobacterales bacterium
CGCAGGCGGCCCGAAGGCTGCCCGCAGGGTGATTGAAGAAATTGTTAGACCTTTTAAACCGCCGCCTCGCCGCTGAAGGACCAGACGGTCGGTGGCCGTTTAAAAGTCGCCCAAAGGTCGCCGGAAGGTGTAGTGGAAGGGGTCGACCACCATCTTCTGCGTGGCCTCGCCGGCATTGCCCCCCAGAGCGGCAAACGGCAGAGCGACGACATAAGCTGCCGTGCTTAGAACCAGGCAGCCCATCCCAATACCCCGAATGAGGACGATATCCCCCACCATACTCTTTCCGGTGGGCTCCCGTTTAAAGACGTAAATTTCAGAATCATCCAATGCCAGAGCGGAAACGGGTGAAAGGCACAGCGCCATTATCAGCAGCCCGACGATGGTGTTGCGTGTGCGCTTCGACATAACATACCTCCTTAACAGATTGACAACACCAGCAGGCAGCCCAAGGCTGCACGGTGTTATTTTGCCCGCGGAAGCGACGGCGGTCGACTCGCGCCGCCCGCCCGGTGTTCAGGCTTGCAACCCCTACCGGACGCTTCTATATTGCTTTTCGTCCCTTGAAACGTTCAGGATGAGGTTTTTTTTGAACACATTTTAAATTAGCGTAGAAAATGACCTGGGATGTGTCAAGGAAAAAGGCTTCAAATCACTATGCAAACGAACCTGACGCCATACGTCGAAGTCGCCGTGGCCCTGCCGGTATACCAGACGTATACTTACGGTTTGCCCGAAGAGATGCGGAGCAAGGCCTGTGCCGGTCAGCGGGTGCTGGTGCCCTTCGGCAGCCGGCGCGTTACCGGCTACATCCTGGGCAAGGCCCATGGTGCCAAACCACCCGGCGTCAAGGACGTTCTGGATCTTCTGGACCGTGAAAACCTCTTTCCTGAAGAAATGATCCCGTTTTTCCGCTGGATCGCCGACTATTACCTCCACCCGCTGGGCGAAGTCATCCGGGGGGCGCTGCCCAGCGGTCTGAACCTATATGAATACAATCTTCTGGCCCTTAACGCGCAAGCCTGCGATTTGCCTGACGAAAACGCGCTTTCCGCCCTCGAACGGGAAATTATCGCCTGCCTGCGCAAGGGGGCCTGCCGCCGTAAAGATCTGGAAAACCATCTTGACCGTCCCGTTCCCGGTGCGCTCTTGCAGGCCATGGAAAACTGCGGCTGGGTGGTTCGACGCAAAGCCCTGCGCGGTGGACGAACGCGTCCGAAAAAAGCGGTGCTGGTGCGAAGTGTTGCCCCCCTCCCCGCCGGGGTTCGCATCACAACGCAGCGGCAGGCCATTTTGACGCTGCTGGAATCGCGCGGCGATCTGCCCCTGAAGGTCATTCGGAAAGAAATCCCGGGGGCCGCTCCAATCGTCAGAACCATGGCCCGGAGGGGCCTGGTCGCCCTTTCGGAAACCACGGTCTACCGCGATCCGTTTGGGGATCCGATTCTGCCGGATCAGCCTCCGGCGCTAACCGCCGAACAGGCCGCGGCCCTGCAACAAATCAATGCGGACCGCCGACAAGGCTTCGGGGCGATCTTGCTGGATGGCGTCACCGGCAGCGGTAAAACGGAAATCTATCTACGGGCGGCGGCCGACACCATCCGACAGCGGCGCAACGTTCTGGTACTGGTACCCGAAATCGCCCTGATTTCTCAGACCGAACGCCGCTTCCGCGCCCGTTTCGGCGAACGGGTGGCCGTCCTTCACAGCGGCCTATCAACCGGCGAGCGCCTGGACCAGTGGCTGCGGATATGCAACCGGGATGCTCAGATCGTCATCGGCGCCCGATCGGCAATCTTCGCGCCCCTCGAACGGATCGGCCTTATCGTCGTGGACGAGGAACACGACGGTGCTTACAAGCAGGAAACCGGTCTGCGCTACAATGCCCGCGATCTGGCCACCGTGCGCGCCCGTATGAATGACTGCCTGGTGATCATGGGTTCGGCCACCCCTTCCGTGCAGAGCTACTTCAACTACCAACGTGGAAAATTCAGCCGCATCCGCCTGAGCCACCGTATTCACGACCAGCCCCTGCCGCAGGTGACGGTACGGGACCTGCGCGCCATTCAAAACGAACGGGGCGTGCGCAAATACCTGAGCCCCGATCTGCTTGAGGCCATCAAGGAAACCCTGGCCAACCAAGAGCAGGCCCTCATTTTTTTAAACCGCCGCGGATATGCCAACTACCCCATTTGTTCGGCCTGCGGTACAACGCTCAAGTGCCCCCACTGCAGCATTACCTTGACCTATCACCAGCGGGCCAATGCCTACCGCTGCCACTATTGCGGCTACAGTCGTTCGGCCCGGGCCACCTGCCCGGGGTGTGGATCCGACAAGATCTGGCATTACGGACTGGGCACCGAGAAATTGGAACGTTTTCTGCAGGACTTTTTCCCGCAAGCCCGCGTGGCCCGTCTGGATCGCGACACCACCGCCCGCAAAAACAGCCTGTTGCGGGTGTTGAAAAAGCTGCGCCAGGGACAAATCGATATCCTGATCGGCACACAGATCGTGGCCAAGGGCCATGATTATCCCAATATCACGCTGGTGGGGGTGATCTGTGCCGACAGCACCCTGAATTTTCCTGATTTCCGCTCCGGGGAACGCACTTTTCAACTTCTGGCCCAAGTTGCCGGACGCGCTGGGCGGGGTGAGCGTTCCGGGCGGGTGATCCTCCAAACCTACACCCCGGAGCATTTCATCATTGACGCCGCCCGCCGACAGGATTTCGCGCGATTTTACAGCGATGAAATCAAATATCGCCGGGATCTCGTCTATCCGCCCTTCTGCCGTATGACGCAACTGTTGATTGCCGGCCGGGATCCGGCCCGCACCGCCCAGGTCGCCCGTGATCTGGGCCGGGGCGCCGCGGCAACCGCCGCGCAGCTGGCGCCCCGCCACCGCGGCCTCCATGTGCTCGGACCGGTGGAAGCCGCCATGCATCGGGTGGCCGGAAAGTATCGCTGGCAGATCCTCATCCGGGGACCCAGTGCCAGGGGACTGAATCAGTTTGTCCGTCAATTGCTGTTCGCCGAGGGCCCCCGTTACGAGCAGCGTGGCGTCAAAGTAATCGTTGACGTGGATCCTCTTTTCATGATGTAGATTATAATTTGCAAACGTTGTTCAGGATGGTTAAAGATGCATATTGTCCTCCCCAAAAAAAATTACGCGGCAAGTCGCCACCGGTAGAACGGACGGCAGGAGGGGCCCCCTCAAATCATTGGGGACCGGGCCACTCAAGGAGTAAATAATCATGAATGCCAATGCGAAACACGTTGCGCTGACGCTGGGACTCCTGATCCTGATGGTGGTTCCCGCGGGGGCGCAGAACACGCCCTCTGACCCGGCCGGCGGCAATGCACGGCCGGAGCACCCCCGATTAATGATCGCCGGCGGTTCTTCTCTGGTCACAGACAACCGGCATCCCGCTCCGGAGAAAGATGGGCCGTCGACCGGTCCTGAATTGGTCGTCGCCGAACCGCTGTTCGAGTTCGATCGTGTTCTGGATGGCGAGACGGTGGAGCATGATTTTCTGGTCGCCAACCGCGGGGTTGATCCGCTGGCCATCCAGCAGATCCGCACCGGTTGAGGCTGCACCGCGGTCTCGTTTCCGAGACAAATCCCCGCCGGCGGCGAGGGAAAGATACGCATCAAGGTCAACACCAGCGGATACGGCGGTCATTTGATGCAGAAAAAGGCCACCGTATACTCCAACGACCCATCCCGTCCACAACTGGTCCTGACTGTCCGCGGCCAAGTGGATAAATTCGCCCACATCACGCCCGAGCATGTCATCATCCGCGGTCATGCCGGCGAGCCCTTACGCCGTAAAGTAACCGTCAAGCCGAGCAGCGAAAACCCATTCAATATCACCAAAGTCAAGGCCCAGCACGGCAACAACATCAAGATCGCCTGGAAGCAGGAGGACACCCCCCAGGGCAAAACCTGGGTCATCGAGGTGGAGAACACCCGAACCTCCAAAGGGCGTTACAACGACACCCTGTATCTGTTCACCGACAGCAGCCTCAAACCCAAAATTCCCGTTCGGGTTCGCGGTAGCATTGCCGCCCAACCCAATCAACCGATAAAGGCACAATGAGCATACCCAACCTCAAGACGGTGATATTCGACTGCGATGGCGTGATGTTCAACACCAATCGCGCCAACGCAGCGTATTACAATCAGATCCTGAAGCATTTCGACCGTCCCCTCCTGACCGCCGAGCAGTTCAAATACTGCCACATGCACACGGGTGACGAGGCCATGCGCTATCTCTTCGAAGACACGGACCTGGCGGAGGCCGCGCAAACCTATCGGCTCCAGATGGGCTATAGCGAATTCATCCAGCTGATGGAGATCGAACCGCACCTGAGACCCCTGCTGGCGTCACTGCGACCGGAAATCAAAACGGCGGTGGGGACCAATCGGGCGGATACGATGGAGGAGGTCATGCGCGTGCATCAATTGCAGGATGTCTTCGACCTGGTCGTGACCTCGCGGGATGTGGCCACGCCCAAACCGGCCCCGGACATCCTCAACCGCATTCTGGCGCATTTCGCGCTGGCCCCTGAAGAGGCGCTCTATATCGGCGATTCCGTCGTGGATGAAGAAGCGGCGGCGGCGGCGGGCATGCCCTTTGCCGCCTATGGCGACCCCCATCTCAAGGCCGACTACCATATCGAGAGCCTGGAGGAGATCTACGCCCTGGTGAAAAACGGGGCATCCTGACAGGGGCGCTCAGCAGGCTGTCAGGGCCTAATCATGGCCGGCCTGGCCGTTTCCGCGACGTCACGCCCAGAATCTCACTGGTTGCCAAAGCCGTTCTGGGCCCCGCAATCCGGACACACCCAGGTTATCCCGTTGCAGGAAAGCCCCCAGAAATTCTCCTCCATACAAACCTGACAGATGGCGAACCCACACGCTCGACACTGCCAGCAGAACGGGGCCGCCTGCCGGCAGCAGTGGCAATCATGCGCCCGGACAATACGCCTTCGCCGCCGGCGCCGGGGTGTATGGGCGGATGTCATCGGCGTAATCCTACCTTGGCCACCGAGGGTGCAAAACATGTCGCACCGCTTGTTGTTTGATCACGGGGATGATATGCCTTCGGCCCAATGGCCGCTGGCCGGCCAAGCCGACCGCTGGCATCGCTTAGAAGTCCCCAGACAATGTGGCCTTGGCTCTTAATGCACTTAACCGCCGAAGTCAACGCAACGGCCAGCGCCGCCATCACCAGGAGCGCAACATGGCAACCGCCCCCAAGATCTACCTCATCGACGGCACGGCCTATGTCTACCGCGCCTATCATGCCATCCGTAGCCTGTCGAACTCCCAGGGCTTTCCCACCAACGCCATTTTCGGCTTTACGCGTATGCTCATGAAACTGATCGAGGAGCGTCAGCCGCAATTCGTGGGCATGTTTTTCGACGCCAAGGGACCCACCTTCCGGCATACGCGCTACCCGCAATACAAGGCCAATCGCCCCCCCATGCCCGAGGATATGGCGGCCCAGATCCCCCCTATCAAAGAGGTCACCGCCGCCTTTCGTATTCCGGTGCTGGAAATGAGCGGCTTCGAGGCCGATGACCTCATTGGTACCGTGGCCCGTCAGGCGGAAGCCGCTGGATTCGAAGTGATTCTGGTAACCGGCGACAAGGATTTCGAGCAACTCCTGACACCACGTGTTTCCATCTGGGATCCCATGAAAGACCGCGCGCTGGCGCTCACCGCTTTTCGCCGTGACAGGGGACTGGAACCACCCCAAATGATCGAGGTCATGGGCCTTTCCGGGGATACCGCCGACAATGTTCCCGGCGTTCCCGGCATCGGGCCCAAAACAGCCCTGGCGCTGATCAGGGCCTATCAGAGCATCGACGGTCTCTACGCCCACCTGGAAGACATCACCAAGCCCAAACAGCGGGCCAATCTGGAAACTTACCGCGATCAGGCCTTTTTGAGTCGCGACCTGGTGCGCATCCATACCCAAGCCCCGCTGGCCTTCGCGCCGGAAACCTTTCAGTACCGGCAGCCGGACCAGGAACGGTTGACAGAACTCTTCCAGACCTTTGAATTCCGGCAACTGCAGCATGCCTTTGCCGGACCCGCCGAACGCCCGGAAAAACACTACCAGGCGGTAACGAACGCGGCTGACCTGGCGGCGTTGATCAGCGCGATGACCGCCGCCGGGCGCTTTGCCCTGGATACCGAGACCACCTCCCCGCATCCCATGCGTGCACTATTGGTGGGCCTTTCGGTGGCCTGGGAGCCCCATGTCGCCTATTACATTCCTTGCGGCCACCGCTATCTGGGCGCCCCGTCCCAGTTGGACCGCGAGACGGTCCTCAACCGTCTGCGCCCGCTGCTGGAAAACCCGCTGGTTGAAAAAATCGGGCAGAACATCAAATACGACGCCATCGTCCTGGCGCGCCACGGGGTCGATCTCCAGGGCATCGCCTACGACACCATGATCGCCTCCTACCTGCTGAACCCATCCAAGCGCTCGCACAGCCTCGATCAAATCGCGCTGGATTTTTTGGGCCACAAGAACATCACCTACGAAGAGGTCGCCGGCAAGGGGCGCCAGCAAGTGACGTTCGACATGGTGCCCCTTGAGGAAGCCGTGCCCTATGCCTGCGAAGACGCCGACATTACGCTGCTGGCCTACCAGACCCTGGTGCCCCAGATCGAAGCCTTGGCGCTCACGGATCTGATGAAGCGGGTCGAACTGCCCCTGATCCCTGTTCTGATGCGCATGGAAATGAACGGGGTCCTGCTGGATACCGACCGGTTGCGGACGCTGTCAGGATCGTTCCAGAAACAGCTGGAAGCGGTGGAAGCCGAGATCCACACCCTGGCCGGTGAGTCGTTCAATATCAAATCCTCCCAGCAGCTGGGTCAGATCCTCTTCGAAAAGCTGGGGTTGCCGGTCCAGAAGAAAACCAAGAAAAAAACCGGCTACTCCACGGATGTGGAGGTGCTGACCAAGCTGGCCGCGATGCACGAACTGCCGGCCCTGGTTTTGCGCCACCGGGCCCTGGCCAAGCTCAAGTCCACCTATGTCGACGCCCTGATGGATCTGATCGATCCGCAAACCGGACGCGTGCACACCTCGTTCAATCAGACCGTCACCGCCACCGGACGTTTGAGCAGTTCCGATCCCAACCTCCAGAATATTCCCATCCGCACCGCCGAAGGCCGCGAGATCCGCAAGGCCTTCGTTGCGCCCGAAGGCTGGCGCATCCTGTCGGCGGACTACTCCCAGGTGGAACTGCGCATCCTGGCCCACTACTCAGAGGATCAGATCCTGATCCGTGCCTTTGAGGCCGATGAAGACATCCATACCCGCACGGCCTGCGAGGTGTTCGCGATCGATCCCCAGATGATCAGCGACGAATTGCGACGCCACGCCAAGGTGATCAATTTCGGCATCATCTACGGCATGGGCCCCTTTAGTCTGGCCCAGGACCTGGGCATCAGCCAGAAAATGGCCAAGACCTATATCGATAATTATTTCAGCCGCTACCAAGGCGTTAAACGATTTATCGACCAGACGATCGAAAAGGCACGCACCACCCGGCAGACCAGCACGCTGCTGGGCCGCATCCGGCTGCTGCCGGAAATCGACAGCAAAAACCACAATATTCGCCAGTTTGCCGAACGCACGGCCGTCAATACCCCCATCCAGGGCACGGCCG
>JASFTA010000055.1:0-7674 GCA_050114115.1 Desulfobacterales bacterium
AAACGGGCAAAAATCCAAAACCCAGCGCAAACACCACGCTCAGCACCAGCCCGGTGGCCGTGATCGCCGGCATGTACTTCGGGTGGTTCAAGCCGATCGTCTGAAACAGGCTCCAGAACCCGTGGCTAACGTGCAGCGCCACCACCAGCATGGCCAGCACGTACAAACCGATATAAACCGGGTTCTGAAACGCGTTGCTCACGATCTGGTAGATCGTCGTGGCGCTCTGGTCCACGAAAAAGCGGCTGAAATTGCTCAGGTGAAAAATGATGAAAAGCAAAATCAAAACCCCCGTATAGGGCATCGTCGCCGAGCCGATCGTCTTGCCCCCGGGGCTCTTGTTGACCGCGTAGCGCACCGGGCGGGCCTTAAAGTTCTGCCAGAACAACACCAGCCCCACGAGCACATGGATCACAAAAAGCCCCAAAAGCCCAAACTCGGCCACCGCCAACAGGGGGCCCAGGGCATGCAGGTGCTCGGCATAGCCGTTGAAGGCGTCCGCCCCGCCGTAAACCGTCAGGTTGCCGGCCAGGTGGCCGGCCAGAAAACCGATAAAGCTCAGGCCCGTAACGGCCATCATCAATTTCTTGCCGATGGAGCTGCCCAGGATTTGCGTCAGCCATGCCATGGTTCTAACTCTCTCCATACGATGGGGTTGGGGAACAAACGCCGGGGGCGGCAATGCCAAACCGCCCGCGCACGGCGCGGTTACAGGGGCCTTTGCCCAGGACGGAGCGCGCCAAAACGCGGCCCACAAATACAAACCGCGTCTACGGCAGCCTACCTGACGGGTGATGGCCGCTTTACGGTCGCATGGCTGTGCCGCAACGTGCCTAAAAAGGAACTCAACGCGCCGCCTCACCGAATGCCGACCGGAAATAAAGAAGAAATATTTTTTATGGGTTATGCGGGGTTCTGTCAATAAATTTCTGTCGCCACCAGGTATCGCGCTCGGTTGACAGAATCGCTTCGACCAGTTGTTTGCCGATATCGGTGTGCAAACGGCGACGGATATTCGGAATCCATGTGCCCGGCGGTACATAGCCCAGATCGGAGAGATCCTTGAGCTCTATGATAAAGGCAATCTGATCGGCATCCTGCGCCAGTTGCGATTCCAGACTTTGGCCCCGGTTGAATTCGTCGATCAGCGCTTTGAGTTCATCGCCAAACGGCAGGTTGGCGGTGAGATCGTCGATGGCGGCGGACTCGTTCGCTGCAACATAGAGTTTCTGGACGTAATTGAGATCACCGATGCGGGCTTCGGGCAGATCGTGTACCAGGCACATGATCATCATTTTTTGACCGTCGGCCTCGGGAACCAGACGGGAGAGGACATAGGCAATAAAGGTGATGCTGAACGTGTGTTCGGCAACGGATTCACGACCCGCCCCTATAAATTGATAGCCGGACCGAGGAAGGGTGCGCAGGCTGCGGGCTTCGAACAGTAAGTTGGCAATCGCTTCCATGGGGTGAGATCTCCTTATCTTAGATGCGGATGCGTCCTTTTAGTCGGTGTCGCAAAAAATTTCAATGGTCACAGCAGGTTGCTTGACAATTCCGGCGCAACAACCTAATTTGCAGCTGGTGGCAGCGGTCACAAGGCGGCAATCCAAGGTTCCGATGCCGGAGGGCAAGACACCTTGATCATGATTTTAAGGACGGCGACTTGAAGTCCGTGCCGCTGTAAACGGTTGCAGCAGCGCTTTCGTGGCGGGCACGAAAGCGTTTTTATTTTATCGACTGGCGCGGTGCCGGCCCCGGACTTGACGGGTAAACATCGTTTCTATCGATGTTTGTCGGTGGTTTTTGCTGCGGGAGGGGATACCGGCAAACTGGTTGACACCTACCCCTAATTTCAGTAGCGTTTTCTGAATTCTACCGAAGCCGGACCAAGGTGGCCGGCGCCAGGTTTCCTTCGGGCCAACACGATACGGCGCATCGAGTGCATCGGGCGCAGGTATACAGCTATATCGGAGTAAAAAAATGGGTTCCGCAAATACGGATGTCATCCACATGATATTGAATGCCGGGCCGGTGGTCCAACTGGTCCTGCTGCTGTTGGTGGTGTTTTCGATTTCTTCCTGGGCGATTATTTTAATCAAATACCGTTATATGCGCAGGGCTTATCGGGAATCATCCATGTTTATCGATTTTTTTTGGAAGAGCCGCGATTTGACGGATGCTTTCGGTAAATCCAAGCAATTGCAGGGCAGTCCCATTGCCCGCATCTTCCGGGTGGGCTATATGGAACTGCGCAAATTGAGCAAATCGACCCCGGGGGTCGCCCCTGCTGAGGACAGCCCCTCCCTGATCAGCCGGGTGGCGGGCGTCGACAACATCAAACGCTCCCTGCGCCGGGCCATCAACACCGAAATGACGCGGATGACCAAGATGGTGCCCTTCCTGGCCACGACCGGGAATACGGCCCCTTTTATTGGACTTTTTGGCACCGTTTGGGGCATCATGAACTCTTTTCACGGCATCGGCCAGATGGGGTCGGCCAGCCTGGCCGTCGTCGCCCCCGGTATATCCGAAGCCCTGGTGGCCACGGCTGTGGGTCTGGCGGCGGCTATTCCCGCCGTTATCGCCTTCAATTATTATATGAACAAGATCCGTACCCTGGAGACGGAGTTGCATAGCTTCTCGGCCGACTTTCTCAACATTGTGGAGCGCGATATCCTCAGGAGCACGGGAGGCTAAAGATGAGAACCGGAAGTTCCAGCGACGGTTTCATGTCGGACATCAACGTGACCCCGTTTGTCGACGTCATGTTGGTGTTGCTGATTATTTTCATGGTGACGGCCCCCATGATGATGGAAGGCCTGAATGTCGATCTGCCTGAAACCACGGCCGCTCCGATCGAAAGTAAAACCGAGCCCCTGATCGTCAGCATCGACAAGGACGGCCAGGTGTTTATCGGGGATTTCAAAGCCGATCGCGCCATTTTCCAGCAGAAACTCCAAAAAGTCATCGAAGCGCGTCGCGACAACACGGTCTACCTCAAAGCGGACAAGATGATCCCCTATGGCGTGGTCGTTCAGATCATGTCCGACATTCGGGCGGCCGGCGTCGAAAAACTGGGGATGGTCACCCTGCCCGCCAACGAAAACGATAAACGTTCCGGATAGCGCAGGCAATGCAAAGGCATCTGGCGAACCCGTCCGCCCTGCATGCCGGGGCGAAAGATGAGACCCGCAGCTTCATTCTCATGCTCGGGGTTTCGGCGCTGTGCCATTTCCTCCTCTTGGGGATGTTCTATGTGGTGCCCTCCGCTTTTGATCGGCCCTTTCGCGCCGGTCCCCGGGCCATCAACGTGGACCTGGTTTCGCTGCCGGCACCGGGCACACCGCAACCGGCCACCCAGGCACCGGCCCCCACCCCGCCACCGAAACCCGAACCTCCGAGCGCCAAACCGGAACCGCTTCCGCCGCCCCCGCCACCCGAGGTGAAAAAGGAGCAGGTTTCGATTGCGCCACCCCAAAAGAAACCCAAAGTCGTCAAATCGTTGAAGAAAAAAACGGTCCCCCAAAAGAAGGCGGCGGCGAAGGTCACCCGCCCGGCGCCCAAGCAGAAGAAACCCCGGCGGGCCGAAACGGTGAGCAGCGCCATCGAAGCCATGAAAAAGACCGTGGCGGGGCAGGAAAAGGCGCGCGCCACTGCCGGGGCGCAAGGCACGGGCACCGGTGGTGGTGTTATCGATCGTGTCCGCAACTACCAGTACGACGTGGGATTGAGTGTGGGGCAGAATTTCGCCTTTCCGCAGCAACTGGCGCGCAGTGCGCAGGGAATTGCGACCCTGATTACGTTTCGCGTGCTGCCCAACGGCGAAATTACCGATGTCAAAATTTTTCAAAGCTCCGGGAATAATCAACTGGACGAGGCCGCTTACCGGGCGGTTCTGAAGTCGAACCCGGTCAAGCCGCATCCGGAGGGCGTCACACGACCCTATATCGAAGTGGGGTTGCGGTGTACGCCTGCGGGGGTCCAATAGGACGAACAGTGCCGCCATGGCTGCGCTGCCGGGAGGCCGGATTCGTGGTCAAGATGACGAAGTGATGATCTGAAAGGTAGATCCGTATGGGCATGCTAGATCGAAAGTCCGTGTTTTTCGCAGCAATGGTGCTGCTATTGACGGTGCTGCGGCCACCCGCGGCAGATGCCGTGGATGAATTTATCGATATCCATCCGTTTCTCAAAAAAATCCCCCTGGCCATCCCCGATTTCAAACCCCTGGAATCCGGTGATGCCACGGCGCAAACAACAGGCGCAACCTGGGAATTGATGGCGGAAACACTTGAATTCACAAGTTATTTCAAGTTGATCGATCCCGCGGCCTATCTGGATGATCCCAAGACATCCGGTTTGACGGCCCGCAGTATCAATTTTCGCAACTGGACGATCATCGGTGCCGAACTACTCGTTACAGGGGGGGTTTCGCAAACGGGCGAGGCCGTGGAGATGGAACTGCGGCTGTTCGATACGGTTAAAGGGCGTTCGGTCCTCGGTAAACGCTATCGGGGACGCAAGGCGGATTTGCGCAAAATCGTTCGAAAATTCTGCAGCGAAGTCATTTTTTACCTGACCGGCGACCGCGGTTATTTCAACAGTGAGATTGCACTGGTGTCCAATGGGACCGGCAACAAGGAGATTTTTATCGCTGAATTCGACGGTCGCAATCCGTCCCGGTTTACGCGGACCAACAATATTACCCTGTCGCCGGCCTGGTCGACGGACGGCAAATGGATCGCCTACACCGCCTACCCGAAGGACAAACCCAATCTCTACATCAAACACCGCCGTCAGCAACGCGGATATGAGATTGCCAACAAGGGCTTGAACATCACCCCGTCCTGGCGACCGCAAGCCGGCGCAAACGGATCGCTCGATGGGATGCAACTGGCGGCAACGCTTTCATTCACGGGCGATCAGGAAATTTATTTGTTGACGGGAAAAGGGAAAATTATTAAAAGGTTGACCAAAAGTTGGGGTAGTGATGTATCCCCGACCTGGTCTCCGGATGGCAAAAGAATTGCTTTTGTCTCCAACCGGTCCGGCAACCCGCAGGTATATGTGAAAGATCTGGAAAGCGGACGGGTCGACCGACTTACATACCAGGGGCGCTATAATACGCAGCCCAACTGGTCGCCCAAAGGCGACAAAATCGCCTATTCCGGCATGGAAGGCGGACGCAACGACATCTTCGTTACCGGTTTTGATGGCCGGCCGCCCACGCAATTGACGCGCGATGCCGGAAACAACGAATCGCCATCCTGGTCTCCGGATGGCAGTATGATTGTTTTCAGCTCCACCCGGGAGGGACGGTCGCGTATTTATGTCATGACGGCTTTTGGAACCGATCAGCGCAAACTGCTGACGCTCCCGGGAGAGCAAACCAATCCCCAATGGTCGCCCAACACAGGATTTTAATAACTTGCTTCGGTTGTTGAAAGGAGGAGAAATGCAGAGAAAATTGTGGATAATCCTGGCACTGGTGTTGGTGGTGCCCGGTCTGATGACGATGGTTTCATGCGCGACCCAGACTGGGGGACAGCAGACCGAGACCACCACGACCACCCCGCCCGCAGCGCCCACAGCACCGATGGCCCCCGCCGATACCTCTGCGGCTGACCGGGCGAAGGAAATGGCGCGCAATCAGTTTCTAAACGAAAATGTTCATTTTGCTTTTGACAGCGCGACCCTATCACCGCGGGGCCAGGATGTCCTGAAACGCAAAGCCGCCTGGTTGAACGACAACCCGGGCATGACCGTGGTCATTGAGGGCCACTGCGACGAGCGTGGCACCCCTGAGTACAACATGGCGCTGGGCGAACGCCGGGCCGAAAGCGCGCGTGCCTTCCTGGTCGACACGGGGGTCTCCTCTTCACGTCTGCGGACGACCAGCTATGGAGAAGAAAAACCGCTCGACCCGCGCAGCAACGAAGAAGCCTGGGCCAAGAATCGGCGGGCCCAATTTAGAATTCAATAAATCCAAGCAATCCGTGCCCGGACGGTCTCCAGCAGCGGCCAACCGGCGCCGGCGGATGGAAGAACATTAGGAAACGATGATCTGCCCGCCATCAACCGGCGGGCAGATTTTTTTAGGGGTGCCCATGGCGACGCCGTAATGATGATGGCCGCCAACGTCACGGCCGCGATTGGCGGCGCTTCAGATCAGGACAGCATCATGGAAAAAAATATCGGAATCGTTTGTGCATTGGCGGTTATGTTGGTCGGCTGCGCCAGCCAACAGGACATTGTAACCCTCGACAGTCGCACGAATACACTGGAACGCAAGTATAACGATCTCCAGAAACAATATGCTGCTATGGAAGAGCATATCAGCGACTATGGCCAAACCAGCAACCAGAAAGAAAAGAACCTTCGGGATCAGAGCGCGACCATCCGGGCGGAAGTGCGTCGCCTGCGGGAAGACCTGCAGGTGCTCAAAGGTCGTGTGGAGGAAACCGATTTTGAATCCCAAAAGGTGGCTTCCGATCTGCGGAACCGTCTCAGTGCCCAGGAACAACGTTTAGCCAAGGTTGAAAGGTACCTTGATGTTCCCAGCGCTCAGAAAGGCCGCACGGTTTCGGCGGCCGGGATTCCCAAGTCTCAAGCGGCTTCAGAGGATTTGGCCCTGTACACCCAGGGTAAACAGGCTTTCGATCGTGAAGACTATGCCGGCGCACGGGCGGCTTTTGAAAGCCTGCTGAAAAAATACCCCAAATCGGACCAGGCTGACAATGCCCAGTTTTGGATCGGTGAAACTTACTTCCGGCAAAGCTGGTATGAAAAGGCCATCCTGGAATATCAGAAGGTCATCGAGCTTTATCCCCAAGGCAACAAAGTACCCGCGGCCTTGCTGAAGCAGGGTATGGCCTTCACCGCATTGGGCGACATGGATAATGCCCGCCTGATCTTCAAGGAACTGGTCGACCGGTTTCCGAAATCGACTGAAGCCAAGGCCGCTGAACAGAAATTGAAGCAGTAGAATGACTTCCCATTGCCAGCAATGAAGGTCATCGGCATTGATCCCGGTCTGGCCGCTACCGGTGTGGGGATTGTGTGGGGACACGGGATGGATGTCGAGGGCTACGCCTTCGGCAGCATTGCGACCCCGCAAAGCGATCCTCTGGCACGTCGGCTAGAGCGCATCTACACCAAGTTGCATGCAATTCTGCAGCGCGAAACCCCTGACCAGATGATTGTCGAAGATGTCTTCTCGCTCGATAAATATCCGCAATCTGGGATCACTCTGGGGAAAGTGACCGGTGTTATCCTGCTGGCCGGGTGCCATGTCGGTGTCGCGATCCGGGAGATACCGGTGAGAGAGGCCAAGCAGGTGTTGACGGGCAATGGGAATGCCAGCAAACGTCAGCTTGAAAAAGCCGTGCGTCACAATTTGGGGCATGCGCAACCGATTCGCCCCGATCATGCCTCGGACGCACTCGGCCTGGCGCTGATCGGTCTTTACCGGCAGGCCTAATAAGGCCGCAAGACGTGGGGAACGAGACGCGTGATTGCATATATCCAAGGCGCCCTGATCAAGAAAGACGAAGATCGCGTTCTGGTTTTGGCCAATCAGATCGGTTACGAAGTCCTGCTGCCGGCGGTGGTCATGGAAACCCTCAACGAGAAGAACGTCGGGGAAGAAGTGGCCTTTCATATTTACTACCA
>JASFTA010000056.1:0-7588 GCA_050114115.1 Desulfobacterales bacterium
GCCCTCGCAAGCCTGCAACAGCATCTGGCCGGCCTCCCCGGCCACGATTTCCCGCAACTGCGGGGCATCGCCGATACATTGGTGCGGTCGACGGTTCACGGCCTTTAACAATGCTGGGGAAAAACGGCATGAGCGCCGGCCGGACAAGGCCAAATCCGACGAATAAGCGCCGTTTACGTTCAATAAATGAGCATTTTAAGAAGGATTCTAACGCGTATGGCCAAGCGCAATCGTTTTGCAACAGCCTTGTCTCGTGTCATGCCCCCGAAATGAGGGTAAAAATTGTGTTGGATCGAGACACGTATTTCCATTAGGTCATTCTGGCGCAAGCCAGAATCCAGGCGGCTTGCAACTGGACGCCGGCCTGCGCCGGAGTGACAATCGTTTAATGACTAATTTGGAGGACACAACACTAGCGCGCGATCGCCACCGCTAGCACCCGTCAAGAGGAGGAAAACCAGCATGAGCACCCTGAACGTCATGGTCAATGGACTGCCGGGCAACGTCACTCGCATGCTCGCCCGGCACATCATCCCGGCAGATGATTTGAACCTGGTGCCCTATTCCCTGACCGGTCCTGAAATCGAAGAGGCGCGCGTCGTCATCGAAGAGCAGACCATCGAACTGATTCGCCCCGAGGAAAGGGCGGCGCGCATCGACGCCGTCAAGGCGGCCTGGGGGGATTTCATC
This sequence comes from Desulfobacterales bacterium, assembly GCA_050114115.1. GTDB lineage: Bacteria > Desulfobacterota > Desulfobacteria > Desulfobacterales > UBA5852 > JABZFP01. The sequence continues at coordinate 691 of JASFTA010000056.1, forward strand.
AGCGTCGACTTCACGCATCCCACGGCGGTCAACGACAACGCGGCCTTTTACAGCGCGCAGGGTCTGCCGTTTGTCATGGGCACCACCGGCGGCGACCGCGAAGCCCTGCATGAGACCGTGGCCCAATCCACCACCGCTGCGGTCATCGCGCCCAACATGGCCAAACAGATCGTCGGCTTGCAAGCCATGATGGCTTACGCCGCCGAGACATTTCCCGGTCTTTTCACCGGCTATCACCTGGAAGTCAAAGAAAGCCACCAGCAGGGCAAGGCCGACACCAGCGGCACGGCCAAGGCCATGGTGCGTTATTTCAACGCCATGGGGGTCGATTTCAGGGACGATCAGATTCAGCAGGAACGCGACCCGCAGGTCCAGAAAGCGCAATGGGGTGTACCGGAGGCTTATCTCAGCGGCCATGGCTGGCACACCTACACCCTGGTATCCGGCGACCGAACCACCCGCTTCGAGTTCACCCACAATATCAATGGACGTGAAATTTACGCCGAGGGGACGCTGGAAGCGATACGCTTCCTGGCCAAGCAGTTGGCTGCCGGCAGCCGCGGGAAGGTCTTTTCGATGATCGATGTCCTGCGCGGAGCCTGAAACACAAGGCGGGCCGTGATAGGCCTCCCGCAGAGCGGGAGGCCTCAGTTAGATTAAAACGAACTTCAGAGAAGTACTTACCTGATTTTCAAGCCGACTGGGCCACAATATCGTAAGCCTGCACCAGGGCCTGGTCGAGCTTTTCAGGCTGGTTGCCGCCGGCCTGGGCCAGATCCGGTTTGCCGCCCCCGCCGCCGCCCACCAAGGGCGCCAGGGCCTTAATGATTTTACCGGCGTGCATACGCCCCTGGAGATCCTTGGTGACACCGGCGATCAACAGGGCCTTGCCGCCGCTCTCGCAGCCCAGGATCACGACCCCCGACTGCAGCCGGTCGCGGAAACGATCCACCAGGTCCCGCAGGGCCCCGGGGTTGTCCGCCTCCACCCGCCGGGCCAGCACTTTGACACCCTCGACCTCGCGAACGTCCGCTTCGGCGTCAGCGGCCGTCCGGGCGGCCAGCTTGCCCTTGAGGGTTTCGAGCTCCTTTTCCAGATCCTTCTGGTGGGCCAGCATCTTCTCGATGCGCACCTTGATGTTCTGGGGATTGTCCCTCAACAGGCGGGCGGTTTCATCCAGGGTCTGCGCCATCTGCTGCACGCTGGCCAGGGCGCCCTCGCCGGTCATGGCCTCGATCCGCCGAATACCGGCGGCCACGCTGGTTTCGGTGACGATTTTAAAAAACCCGATGTCGCCGGTGTGCTGCACGTGGGTTCCGCCGCAAAGTTCTTTGCTGAAATCGGCCAAACTGACCACGCGCACGCGGTCACCGTATTTTTCTTCGAACAGTGCGGTGGCGCCGGACTGGAAGGCGTCCTCGGCCGCCATCTCCTCCGTCTGCGTGGCCACGTTTTTCAGAATGTGCTGGTTGACCTTGCGTTCGATGGTCGTCAGCACGTCCGGCTCGATCTGGGAGAAGTGGGTGAAGTCGAAGCGCAGCCGGTCCGGCGCCACCAGCGACCCGGCCTGTTTGACGTGATCCCCCAGGACTTCCCGCAGGATGGCATGCAGGATATGGGTGGCGGTATGGTTGCGCATCGTGGCCTGGCGGGCGGCCGCATCCACCTGCAGACGGACCGCATCGTCTTTGGCGATCCGCCCGGCGGTCACGACGCCCTGGTGAATGATCAGCCCCGTGGGATCCTTGACGGTGCCCTGAATTTCGACCTGCGCCGGCGGGTCGCCGGCCAGTCCCGTCAGCAGGCCGACATCCCCCACCTGCCCTCCGGCTTCGCCGTAGAACGGTGTGGCTTCCGCCACGATCTCGACGGGGTCACCGCTTGCGGCTTCGGGTACTTCGGCCCCATCCTTGACGATCAGGACCACCCGGCTCTCCGCCGTCAAATCCTGGTAACCCTTGAATTCCGGTTGGAATCCCTTGGCTGACAGGGGCCGATAGGCATCCCCGATTTCGTCGAAAGTGACCTTGCCGCGCGATTGGGCCCGCTGACGGTCCATGGCCGCATCAAACCCCGCCATGTCCAGTTCGAATTTTTCATCCCGCACGACGTCACGCACAATGTCGACCGGAAACCCGAAGGTATCGTAGAGTTTGAAGATCACATCGCCGGGGACCACGGTTTGCCCCTGGGCCCGCAATTCCCCCAAGGCGTCGTTGAGCACCCGCAGGCCGTAGTCGAGGGTTTCCGAAAAGCGGACTTCTTCGTTTTCGATCACGTTGGTGATGAAGGCCTCGGCCTCGCCCAGTTCCGGATAGGCCGGTCGCATAATTTCCATGACCGTGCGGGCGGTGTCGTGCAGAAAGGGTTTGACCAGACCGATATTGCGGCCGTAGCGGATCGCGCGGCGCATGATCCGCCGCAGCACGTAGCCGCGTCCCTCGTTGGCGGGCAGCACCCCGTCGCCGATCAGAAAGGCCGTCGCCCGACTGTGATCGGCGATCACCTTCATGGCCACCTCAGTGTCCCTGGATTCGCTAACCGACCGGCCGGCCAGTTCTTCGGTGCGGCCAATGATGGGCACCATCAGGTCGGTATCGTAGTTGGTCTCCACGTCCTGGAGGACCGCGCAGAGGCGCTCCAGCCCCAGACCGGTATCGATGCTCGGCTTGGGCAGCGGTTCCATCTGGCCTGAAGCATCACGGTTGAACTGCATGAAAACCAGATTCCAGATTTCAAGAAAGCGGTCACAGTCGCAGTCGACACCGCAGTTGGGGTTGTTGAGATCGCAGGCCCCGCCGCGATCCAGGTGGATTTCCGAGCAGGGCCCGCAGGGGCCGGTGTCCCCCATGGCCCAGAAGTTCTCGTCTTCGCCCAGCCGCACGATCCTCTCGGTCGGCACGCCGACCTGCCGGTGCCAGATATCAGCGGCCTCGTCGTCGTCCAGATAGATCGAAACCCACAGACGATCGGCCGGCAGACCGTAGCCGTTGGTCAGCAAATCCCATCCGAAGTCGATGGCTTTTTCCTTGAAATAATCGCCGAACGAAAAATTGCCCAGCATCTCGAAGAACGTGTGATGGCGGGCCGTATAGCCCACGTTCTCGAGATCGTTGTGCTTGCCCCCCGCCCGCACGCACTTCTGCGAGGTGGTGGCGCGCACGTAGCCGCGCTTTTCTTCCCCCAGGAAAGCGCGCTTGAACTGCACCATCCCGGCATTGGTAAACAACAGGGTCGGATCGTCGGCCGGAACCAGCGAAGAACTGCGCACCACCTGATGGCCGTGTTTCTCAAAATAATCCAGAAATCGCTTGCGTGCTTCGTTTCCCGTCATAAGTGTCACCTCCTGGCCGTTGGCGTGCCGCCCTGTCGTTCTCAGGCCGATTCGGCCTCGCCGGTATCCGCCGTCTTTTCGGCAAACCCCAGCTTTTCCCGCACTTCCTGCAAGGCCTCGTTGTAGATATCCTGATTGTCCTGGAAGAACTTCTTGACGTTGGTGCGACCCTGGCCGATACGCTCGCCCTTGTAGGCGTACCAGGAGCCACTCTTGTCGATCACCCCGCAATCCACACCGATATCGAGGATCTCGCCGGTCTTGGAGATCCCTTCACCATAGCTGATATCGAACTCCGCCTCCTGAAAGGGGGGCGCCAGCTTGTTCTTGACGACCCGCACGCGCGTGCGGTTGCCGACCACTTCCTGGCCTTCCTTGATGGCCCCGGTGCGCCGGATATCCAAACGCACGGAGGAGTAGAATTTCAAGGCGTTGCCGCCCGTGGTGGTCTCGGGATTGCCGAAGACGATCCCGATCTTCATGCGGATCTGGTTGATGAAGATCACCGATGTCATGGTCTTGCCGATGGTTCCGGTCAGTTTGCGCAGGGCCTGGGACATCAGACGGGCCTGGAGCCCCATGTGGGAATCGCCCATTTCGCCCTCGATTTCGGCACGGGGTACGAGGGCGGCCACGGAATCGATCACGATGATGTCGATGGCCCCGCTGCGCACCAGCATATCGGCGATTTCCAGGGCCTGTTCACCCGTATCCGGCTGGGAAACCAGCAGTTCGTCACAATTGACGCCCAGCTTGCGGGCATAGGATATATCGAGGGCGTGTTCGGCATCGATAAACGCGGCGATGCCGCCGGCCTGCTGGGCTGAGGCCACGGCATGCAGGGCCAGGGTCGTCTTCCCCGAAGATTCGGGGCCGAATATCTCGATGACCCGTCCCTTGGGAATCCCGCCGATCCCCAACGCTTTGTCCAGCGCAAGCGAACCGCTGGAAATGACGGGTACGGTGGTAACGGCGTCCGTTCCCAGGCGCATGATGGCACCTTTGCCAAATTGGCGCTCGATCTGGGTCATGGCCGATTCGACCGCTTTATTTTTATCCGGTGCTGTCGTCATACATTCCTCCTGGTACATCCGGGGTTATGGGTTGAAGGTTGTGTAAAAGATCCTATGATAGATTTCAAAAATCAATCGGCCACCTGCAACAGTCCCCGTGTTCCGCCTCGAGCATCTGCTGACTTCACGAGCCGTCCAGCGGCACCCGAACCAGTTCGCTATAAACGGCCCCTTCAGGGTGAAGCTGGCTGCGATACCATATCAAGGTGTCCGCCATGAAGGGCTGCGGCGGCATCTCCCCAAGCTTTGCGACCATCGCGGCCTCCTGGGCACCCCAGTGTTTGGGATTGCGAAGCCGGCCGATGGTCAGATGCGCGCGGAAAGGCCGACGCTCACGCTTGAAACCGCAGGGGGCCAGATTTTCGGCCAGACGTGCCTGGATGGCTTGCAATCGTTCGATATCCCCGGTGACGGCCTGCCAGATGACTCGCGGACGCTTCAGGCTGGGAAAACCACCCAGCCCTCCGACGGCAAGTTCGAGCGGCCGCTGTCCGGAGACCGCCGTCTGCATGGCGGTGCGGATCGCGCTATCCAGGGAAGGGTCCGTGTCTCCCAGAAACTTGAGGGTCAGATGGATATTGTCCGGTTTGACCCAGCGGACCCCAAGACCGGCCGACCGCAAATGTAACTGAAGCTCATCGATACGCCGTCTGATTTCTTTCGGCGGCTTGAAAGCGATGAAGGTCCGCAACTGACTTCCCATCCCGGCCGCCCGTCTTTTCGGCCGCATGCGGCCACGGACCCGGCCGGCGCGGTCAACGAAGCGGCAATTTGGACTGGGGTTCACCCAGCAGGAATTTGCCCTTGGTGATCCAGTCTTTCAATAGCTGCGCAATCTCTCGCGCGCGCACCGTGCTCGAAAGGGGTGCCGTCGGGATATCTTCGCCATCGAGACGGATAGCCCCGCTTTTGAGCTCCGCGTAGCTGACCTGCCCCAGGGTTTTCCCGGTGCCCTGGGGATAGTCATGACTGTAATCGACGATCTGGGTAAAGAGGTCTTCGTCGGAAACCGCCGTGTAGCCGGCCATGGCCTCGTTCAGAATGGGGATCGGTATCCCCAGCCCCACGGACAGCGAGCAACCGTAGCCCTGAAGGCTGGCGCCCACCAGCCATTTGGCACTCATGCGTTTGAGATCCCCCATGACGCTGATCGTGCCGGACGGCGATTGAGGAACCCCCTTGCGGGTGCGCTTGACCCCCGGCTTATGCTGGGTGCCGGCGCCGGTGACATACCCGATGCCGCCGCCGAGGAAAATGCGCGTGCCGAATCCGATGGTCTTGTAGAGCGGATCATTGAAAAGCGGGCTCAGCTGACCGGCCGAACAGTAATTGGCGTTGGCCGCCCGGGGCTTGAGCGTCCCCATGTAGGTATAAATCGTTTTGGCCGATTGGTTCACGGCGCAGTTATAGTTCTGGTAGGCATTGCGGGGGTTGAACAACTGGGCATAGGGCAACGACTTGAGGGTGATTTCTTTTTCGAGCTTTTTGCGCGGATAACAGTCTGTGCCGTAGCCTTCGGCTTTGAGCTGCACGCTTTGGCCCGCCACCAGATCATGAATCACATGACCGCCGCCGTATCTGAATTCACCGGGATAGACGTGGTTGAGCGGGTCGTCGGCACGCGTTTCAGTCACGCCCAGATAGCAGTCCACGGCGGCGATCCCCCCGTAGGCCGGCACGTTGTTGAGCCAGACCTTGGAAGCTTTGATCGTCGGCACGGCATGACCGAAATTGATGAAGGCCCCCGATGAGCACATGGGCGCGAAGGTCCCCGTGGTAACGACATCCACCTGGCGGGCGGCCTCGGCCCGCCCATCGGTCCTGACGATGTCGATCATCTCCTCGGCCGTAACGACGACCACTTGTCCCGCTTTGATCTTACGGTTGATCTCGTCATAGGTCTTGGTCACTTTATGGCGGCCCATGGTGATCTCGCTTTCCCGATCCCCGGACGGCGGTGCGGCGCCCGCACGCCGCCGTTCTAAAAGTCCTTATCGAATCAGCTTCATCTTGGTGGTGATGTTGTCCTTGATCCAGTGGGCGTCCCACCACTCGATCGGATTGACCAGGGTGTCGTGCACCATCATCCCGAAATGCAGGTGATCACCGGCTGCCAGGCCGGTGATGCCCGTGCGGCCAATGATATCGCCCTTGGCGACCCGATCGCCGGTGTTTGCCTGGATGCTGCTCAGGTGCGAATAGAGGCTGAAAAGCCCGAAGCCGTGTTCGATGACCACGGTATTGCCATAGATCCCCACATCGCCGGCAAAAACCACCGTCCCCCCGTTGGCGGCGGGCACGGGGGACTGCTGCAGGGAGGCCAGATCCGCGCCCAGATGAACCTGGCGGTCGATAATCTTGCCACGGAATTTATAGTCACGATGGTCGGCGAACTGCGCCCGATTGGCCGCTTGGGGCAGCCGCATGAACACCCCTTCCCAGGCAATTTCAGGGGTGGCCTTTTCCGATAGGCGCGTAAGGGTTTCGTAGT
>JASFTA010000057.1:0-7580 GCA_050114115.1 Desulfobacterales bacterium
AGCGTGCCGGTGGCCTATGCCAACGAGGCCCTGATCGGTCAGGGCGCCCAAGCCGAAGAAGTTTTCATGAGTTCGCTTGAAAAGCTCGAAGCCCAGACCATTTTCATACCCGACGTGGATGCCGAAGTGGTGGAAACGGACCTCACCATCGTGGGCGGCGGACCGGCGGGGCTGACGGCCGCCATTTATGCGGTGCGCAGCGGGCTCAAAACCGCTTTGGTGGAGGCCAACGCCCTGGGGGGGCAGGTGGCCACAACCCCGATCGTCGAGAACTATCCTGGGTTTACCCAGGTGGGTGGCAAGACCCTCGTGGATATCATGGTCAACCACGCCCTGGAATATGTTCAGATCTTCCAGGGGGAGAAGGTCATCGACATCGAAGTCGGCGATCCCCATGTGGTTCAGACCACGCGCCGCAAGTTCAAGACCCGCACGATCCTGCTGGCCACCGGCGCCAGCCACCGTCACCTGGGCGTGCCCGGTGAAAGCCGCTTGAACGGGCGCGGGGTCAGCTACTGCGCCACCTGCGACGGCCCGTTGTTCAAGGGCAAGAAAGTGATCATGGTGGGCGGGGGCAACAGCGCCGTGACCGAAGCGCTTCACCTCTACCACATGGGCGTCGACGTCACCCTGGTGCACCGCCGCGATCAACTCCGGGCCCAGGAGCATCTGGCCAAGAATCTGAAAGACGCCGGTATCCCGGTGCTGTGGAATACGGAAGTCCAGGATATCCTGGGCGAGGAGCGGGTGAGTGCGGTGGAACTGATCAACAACCAGACCAGTGAGACGTCCACCATGCCCGTGGATGGGGTTTTCCTGGCGATCGGCTACACCCCCGCGGTGGAACTGGCCCAGAAAACTGGAATCGAACTCAATGAAGACGGCTACATCGCCCGTGATGCCAAACACCGCACCAACATTCCCGGCATCTACGTCGCCGGCGACGTCGAAGGCGGTTACAAACAGATCGTCACGGCCACCGGCATGGGGTCCGAGGCCGCCATGACCATCTTCGAGGATCTAATCAACCCCTACTGGCAGGCGTAATCCCGTCGATCGGCCGACCCCTTGACCAACGACACCCGTCCGTGTCATGCAACGACGGGTGCCCAAGGGGCGGCCGATCGTGGTCTGCCGCTCGCAGCGATTGTCAGGGCCATGGCAGCCAACGACTGCCCCGATCGGCCGCGAACCCCCAACCCATAGCGTTCAGGAGATACCGGAATGCCGCGATGGTGTTGCTCCCTGGCATTAGGGCTAGGGCTGCTGTTGATAGTCGGTCTGACGATCCTACCGGCGGTGGCCGCCGCCGGGGGGGCGGGCGCATCGCAGGGAAGCATCATCTTCCCTAAAAGTCTGGACAGCTACGCAGATCATCCTTCAAATGGGTTATGGTCGATTTTAACAAACCGCGTCCGCCAGGAGCCGTTTAATCTGGTGGCCACGGCCATTTTTTTCATTGCCATCCTCCATACCTTCCTGACCAGCCGGTTTCTGGCCATTTCCCACCGCTGGTCCCAACACCATCAGAAGCGGTTCGAAAGGGGGGCCGTCGATCGCTATTCGGTTCATATCGGGGCAGAGATCTTCCGCTTTCTGGGGGAGATCGAGGTGGTCTTCGGCCTGTGGGCGGCGGTGCTGACCTGGGCGATCTTTTTTTTCTACGATTGGAACACGCTGCACTATTACATCACCCAGCGGGTCAATTTCACCGAACCCATGTTCGTGGTGGTGATCATGACCCTGGCCGCCACACGGCCCATTCTGAAACTGGCCGAATTGTGCCTGGCGCGGGTGGCCAAACTGCTGGGCGGAACCCTTAGGGCCTGGTGGATGACCCTCCTGACCCTGGGGCCGGCCCTGGGCTCCCTGATCACCGAACCGGCGGCGATGACCATCTGTGCGCTGCTACTGGCCCGCAAGTTCTATGACCTCGGACCGTCCATGACCTTCAAATACGCCACCATGGGACTGCTCTTCGTCAACGTTTCGGTGGGCGGTACCCTTTCGCATTTCGCCGCTCCGCCAGTCCTCATGGTGGCCGGCCCCTGGCACTGGGACATGGTCTATATGGTAACGCATTTCGGCTGGAAGGCGGCCCTGGCGATGGTTCTGTCAAACGGCCTGTATTTCTTTATCTTCCGCCGCGAGCTCGCCGATCTGGAAAAAAGCTTTACGATGAACAGCCTCAAGGACGCGATTCAACGCACCTACATCCGCCGAAGCGAGTTCGAACCGGAGTTCGACCGCACCGGCGAGGAACTGGGTGAGGAACTGGGTTTCCGCTGGGCCGTGGAAAGCCGCTACGCGGCGCTTAAAAAAGCGATCGAAAAAAAATTGTGGGTCAAGTACAAGAATGATATCCGTACCCGCCAGATCGATCCCCGGCTGGCCCGGACGGCCTTTGATCTGCGTTTCGAGGAGATCAAACGCCAGCATCTGCGACGGACCTTTCCCGGCCTGCTGCCCGAGGATCAGCGGCCGCGTTACCGGGATCCGGAATGGGACAATCGGGACGATGCGGTGCCGGCCTGGGTCGTCGCCTTTCACGTGATGTTCATGGGCTGGACCATCGTCAACGCCCACGACCCGGCGATCTTCGTCCCCGGGGTGCTTTTCTTTCTGGGGTTTTCCCAGGTCACCGCCCCGTTTCAGAACCGGATCGATCTGAAACCGCCGCTGCTGGTCGGCTTCTTTCTGGGGGGCCTCGTGATCCACGGCGGGGTGCAGGGCTGGTGGATCGCCCCGGTGCTGGGTGCCTTGACGGACATCCCCCTGATGCTGATCGCGACGGCCTTGACGGCCGTAAACGACAATGCCGCCATCACCTATCTGAGCACCCTCGTGCCGGACCTGACCGCCGGCATGAAATATGCCGTGGTGGCCGGTGCGGTTGGCGGCGGCGGGTTGACCATCATCGCCAACGCCCCCAATCCGGCCGGCCAGAGTATCCTCAAGAAGTATTTCCAGACCGGCATTTCGCCGCTGATGTTGCTGGCGGCCGCTTCAATACCCACCCTGATCACCCTGGCCTGCTTTATCATCTTCCGCTAGCCGATGGATCAACGCCTGGCCGTTATCGTCGAACGTGTGACGTTCCGACCCCAAACAAACAGTTGACTTTCTATCCTTTGATTTCAATCTTGACGAAGGCAAACCATGCGAAACGATCACGGACACCATGTCCCTGAAACATTGTCAAACGGGGCGGGTCAGAGAAAATATGAGTGACGTTAAATCACAGCGACAACCGCAAGAGGCTTTGGGACGGGTGGTGGCGGTATCCATCAGTGACCGCAAGGGCGTTAAGAAAAAGAATGTGCGTCAGGGGATCCTGGCAGAACAATCGGGCCTCGAAGGCGATGCCCACGCCGGTGACTGGCATCGCCAGATCAGCCTGCTGGCGCAGGAGAGCATCGACAAGATCAGGGCCAAAGGACTGGATGTCACCCCCGGCGATTTCGCCGAAAACATCACCACGACCGGTTTGGTCCTCGAAAAACTGCCCGTCGGCACCCGGCTGCAGATCGGTGACCAGGCGCTCGTGGAGATCACGCAGATCGGCAAGGAGTGCCACAACCGCTGTGCCATTTTCCACCAGGTGGGCGATTGTGTCATGCCGCGGGAGGGGGTTTTCGCCCGCATTCTCAGCGGGGGGCCCATCCAGCCGGGGGATGCGATCGTGCCTGTGGACGAAGAATCGGGGCGTTAAGCGCCGGTTTTCAAATCGCCACCCGGCGGACAATCGGTCTCCGGGCGCCGTGCGGCCTCATTGTCCGTCGTTCCTCCCTGTTCCAACCCGAAGTGGCATGGGCATCTTCGAACCGGCCACCCGTTCACATACCACACGACCGTATTCCAACCACGATAAAAGCGCCACCTGCCGCGTGTGGTCCATGCCCGGGGCGGGCGGCACCTCCCCGATCTGTCGGCGGCGATTGGAACAGGGTCGTCAGACCGGGACGCGCGGCCATGAGGGATCGGGAAGGGCGGGGACTTCCAGGGCAACGATACGGCCGGCCGAATGAATATTGGCAACATGGGGCAGGGGCTTTCGGTTGGGACCCAGAGGGACTGCCAGGGTTTTCTTCGCGGAGATATCCGGTCCGGTCTGCGCGTTGAATTTCCGTCGGTAGTAGGAGGCCGTATCACCGGTCGGCGCGATGCGAAATGAGGTCAATCCGCTCGTCTGTGCGTAGTTCAGCGCAATGGCCACCAAGAGCTCGTCCAGGTTCCAAACCCCGCGGGTGCCGCGGTTGCGGTAGCGCGGATCGATAAACAAACCGTAATGGTGCTGCCGTCGCAGTTTTTTGCATCCCTCCAGGACCACCCCTAATTCCCGGCGTGCGCGCGGCGTGAACGGCAGTCCGATCAGGGGCGGGCCGAAAGCCGTATCCAGATGAATGGTGTGGTCGAGATCGAAATCGAGAAACGCCACCTGCACCCAGGTGCGCCGGTCAAAGACATCGAGCATGCCGGTGCCCCGCAGGGTCACCACGAGGGTGGTCGGCTTGGCCGGATAGATGGCGAAGCCGGTGTTTATTAATTGTTCATATGCAAATCGAGCGACCGGCACGTTAGATTTTGGCATGCTGATTCACGGTAGAATTGATGCGCAGCGGGCTCTTTTGGAAAAAAATAGACCTGTGCGCAATATCCCGGGTTCGGCAACTTCACCTCGGCAACATTGTAAAGCCGCGTAGATATCAGGTATATTTTTGAGATTTAAAGAAATATCCATGAAATATTCGGGATAGCAACCATAAAGTGAATTTGCCCACGTATTCATTCTGTTAAAAGGGGAACAATGACAATCGAGAAACAGGCCGATGAGATCTTTGGCAAGGGGATACTCTTGGAAAAGGAGGCAGAATTTGAAAAGGCCAAAGCCATTTATGAAGATCTCTTTCGTCATGTCACCGACGAAACGGTCCTCAGAAAAATTAAATTGCGGATGAAGGATATCGACGACCTGATCGCGGAGAAGGCTATTTACCAGCGCATTGACGAAAACGCAAAACGCGTACTTACGGAAATCGGCATCAATACCATTGAGAACCAAGCCCTTATGGATCTTCTTATGGAAGCGGATGCCGTGGATTTCGACAATGAAACGGCGCTTTTCATTCCCCTGAAGCGGGATTATATCGACCATTGCCTTGAGCAGGTACCCCGTAGAATGCCTGGGGACCCGGGAATGAACACTTTTGGCACCGGGGCGACATCACCTTTTCTTAAGCGGACTGGCGACGAAGAACTGCGTCCGGCCAACCGCGAGGAATACGAAAAAATCATCCTAACGGTGGGGGACCAACAGGATATTGTCGGTATTTTCAGTCTGCCGGTGGCCTGCGACAAGAGTATTTCCCTCTTCGAGATCGCCCAGCGGATGGAAACAAACTATCAAGGTCTCAAGATGATCACCACCAATACGATGAGCGATGGCGAAGTAACCTTTTTCAAAAACAAGCCGCATTGGCTTGACGGGACGAGCCTGATTACCTCCTTAGCGCCGATGAACAACATGGTTGATCCTTTTTTGCGCAGTGCCCGCACAGGCAACAACCTTTTGTTGATAGACCAGAGCATTGCCGGCGTCTCCGGCCCAGGTAGCCCGGAATCTTTCCTGACGCAGAACCATGCCCAGGTGATTTTCATGATGGTTGTCGCCCAGACCGTCAACCCGGGAATATCCTGCATACACTGTGGGATCCCCAGCGTTATCGATGCGGGCGGCAATCTTGCTTACAGTTCTCCCCATCAAACATTTATCAACGCTGCCTTGGCGCGGGTGAATACCTGGGTTACAGGATTCCCTTCCGCCCAGACCGGCGGCAGTACCAGTCTGCCTGATGTGACCCCCCGGGCGCTAACCGAATCCGAATTGAGCCGCAATGCGCTGCGCAAGTACGGGGTGCATATTGTCCGGCACGCGATGGGTGCTTTAGGCAGCCTCAACTTTTTCAGCCTGGAGAAATTTTTAGAAGACTGCGATAATGAAAGACGCGCCAAGATGGTATTCGATGCCATTCCAATGGATAAAGGTGTGATCCCCTTGTATTTTCCTGGCGATGATCAAGCTCTTTCTGGAATACGCGAAATTGCCGAAAAGGGTAACCCAAAGAATGCCGATCACACTTTGCAGAATGTGGATTCGTTCAGCCAGTGGGAGGGGAACATCAGCCAGGCTGCCCAAAAGAAACTGTATTATCCGCAGCTCAACGATATTGTTATCGATTCTATCAAATCTGACGTGTAGTTCCGCGCAGATAAATTTGAGCACGAGTTCGTAAAACAATGGACTCTTTGACCCAATTGACATTTGGCGTCGCCTGCGGCGAGGCCGTCCTTGGTCGGAAGGTCGGAAGAAAGGCGCTCGTTTTGGCGGCGCTGGTGCTGAAAACGGAAGCGTTCCTTGGGCCATCGCATCAATTCGATTGGCCTGTTTCTCAGCCTGGCCTATCTTGCCTGGGCGTTTGCTGCCGGTGAATTTGTCGAAGGCCGGATGAGGGAAAAGCTTGCCCGCCAAGCGGTATCCTATACCCATAGGTGGGGGGCGACTGGCAGGTAATCCCTAATTTAAAAAATTGGTTTTTGATGGGGTTATCTCAATAAACGCCCATATTTTGTATCGACCAGTAACCTTAATGCGAAGACACCGACCTTGCTATGATGGTTTTCTTGATTATTTATCAGATATAATGAGCAGATTCACACGACGACAAATTCTGAAAATGTTAGCCTTGACCCTACCCGCATCGGCGCTTGGATTCAGGAGCGGGGAGTCGCAGGATGCATTTGATACAGACTTGGTATGTGTTCATATTTTCCAGCCAGGCTTCAAAATTCCTGATCCATTACTGAAACGGTACGATTCCACACCTGTCCGCGGAAACTCAACAGATCTATTCGATCTGAAAATTCCAGAATTGCTTTTCTGCAGCACAGATAGAAATTTTCTATCGATCTTCGAGTATTTCTGGCCGATAGAGAGAGATGAATTCAATGACACACTAAGCAAAGTCACCATCAAGTATGCGAAGGCAAAGATTACGGGTAAGGGAGACGTATCTAAATTCTCAGAATTCCTGGAAAGCATCCATACCGAATCAAAGCGTAACACGATGAAGACCGCTGTCATTTTTACACTTAATGATTTCACGCGATATTTCGCAGCAGATTTTCTGAATTTGTGGCAGATTTATGGAATCAACGAATTCGTCCTATTCAAAGATCCTTCGAAACCTCCATACCTATGCTCGTATCCTTCTATACAGAAAGGATTCAAACGACCGCCACCGATTTAACATTATTTCACCAAATGGGATCCGCTATCGTCTATGATTTCAGCATCCCCTGCAGCGTCAGCGCCGCAAGCGCATTGGCCGCCCAGGAATCGAAGGAGAATATCGTGCCCCACGTATGTTTTTAAAAAGGATGGTACGTCTATGTTTTTATGCTTTTCCATCGATCAAATCAAAACGCTTTTTTTCCGCAAACAGCCATCCTGCCAGGCAGCGTAATTGACCACCTATTAATCGAAATTCAGGCGTACGGAATCGCCGGCTGGGAGCCTTGGC
>JASFTA010000058.1:0-7578 GCA_050114115.1 Desulfobacterales bacterium
GAACCCCTTCGCGGTAATGATCCGCAAAGATCTTCAGCTCGTCTTCGGACATCTTGCCAATGGCCTTGGATGCCCGGCTGTCGGTGAAAACCCGCTTGAGCTTGTCGCGCAGGGCCTTGAATTTGTTGTCTTCCAACATCGACTGGATCTGGTCCCCCAAGCCCTTGGCCGCCAATCCCAGATGAATTTCCAGAATCTGCCCGACGTTCATGCGTGAGGGCACGCCCAGGGGGTTGAGCACCATATCCACGGGCTTGCCGTTCTCAAAATAGGGCAGATCTTCTACAGGCAGAATTCGCGAAACAACACCTTTGTTACCGTGGCGACCGGCCATCTTGTCGCCCACTGAAAGCTTGCGTTTCATGGCCACATAGACCTTGACCATCTTGATCACGCCAGGCGGCAGGTCGTCGCCCTTTTCAAATCGGCTGACATGCTGATCGAAGCGCTCCCGGACTTCTTCTGTCAGGCGCCGGGCTTGCTCCAAAATCTCATGGATCTCTTCGGTTTGCTGCGGATCCTTGAGAACCACATTCTCAAGTTGAGACAAGGGGATGGCCTGCAGCGCCTCGTTGGTGATCACGGCGTTCTTGGCGAGCAGGGTCTTCTTGCCCTTCTTGATCGCGGCATAACTTTTCTGCCCCTCCAGGAGTTGGGCCAACCGGTCACGCGCGACCCCCTCGATGATCGCGATCTCGTCGTCGCGGTCTTTTTCACGTCGGCTGATTTCATCGTCCTCGATCTGCCGGGTGCGGTCATCCTTGTTGGCGCCGCGTCGTGAAAACACTTTGGCATCGATAACGATCCCCTGCACGCCGGGCGGCACCCGCAGCGACGTGTCTTTGACATCGCCGGCCTTTTCGCCGAAGATCGCGCGCAGCAGCTTCTCTTCGGGCGAGAGCTGGGTTTCCCCCTTGGGGGTGATTTTACCCACCAGGATATCGCCGGGCTCGACCTCGGCGCCCAGGCGTATAATCCCGCTGTCGTCCAGATCCTTGAGCGCTTCATCCCCCACATTGGGAATATCGCGCGTGATATCTTCCTTGCCCAGCTTGGTATCACGGGCGACCACCTCGAACTCTTCGATGTGCACCGATGTGTAGACGCCATCGCGCACCAGGCGTTCGCTGACCAGAATGGAGTCCTCAAAGTTGTACCCGCCCCAGGGCATGAAGGCCACGGTCACATTCTTGCCGAGGGCCAGCTCGCCTTTATCCGTTGCCGGACCATCGGCAACGATCTGGCCTTTGACCACCCGGTCGCCCTTCTGGACAATCGGACGATGGTTGAAGCAGGTGTTCTGGTTGCTGCGCACGAATTTGGAGAGATTGTAGATGGTCACCGGCAGCTTGCCACCATTGTCCTCTTCGGTGGGATCGTGTTGAATGACGATCCGCGAGGCATCCACATCCACGACCTTGCCGTTGCGGCGCGCCACGATGGCCACCCCGGAATCACGTGCGACCACGCTCTCGATGCCGGTACCCACCAGGGGGGCCTCGCTGATCAACAGCGGCACGGCCTGACGCTGCATGTTCGAGCCCATCAAAGCCCGGTTGGCGTCATCGTTTTCCAGAAAGGGAATCAGCGAGGCCGAAACACTGACCAACTGATTCGGAGAAATATCCATCAGCTCGATCTGGTCCTTGCCCACCATCATGAACTCGCCGGCCACCCGCGATGTGACCAGTGGGTTGACATAGCGTTTGTCCTGGTCGACGGGCGCATTGGCCTGGGCAATCGGATGCTCCTGCTCTTCGAAAGCACTGAGAAAACGCACTTTCTCGGTGATCGTGGCATCCTTGACCACACTGTAGGGGGTTTCGATAAAGCCATACTGGTTAACCCGGGCGTAGGTGCTAAGCGAGACGATCAGACCGATATTAGGACCTTCCGGGGTTTCGATCGGGCAAATCCGGCCGTAGTGCGACGGGTGGACGTCACGCACCTCAAACCCCGCCCGCTCGCGGGTCAGGCCTCCCGGTCCCAGGGCGCTCAAACGGCGCTTGTGGGTGGTCTCGGAGAGTGGATTGGTCTGATCCATGAACTGGGAAAGCTGGCTCGTACCAAAAAATTCTTTGACGACCGCCGAAACCGGCTTGGGGTTGACCAGGTCGTGGGGCATCAGGGCATCGACCTCCTGCAGACTCATGCGCTCTTTGATGGCACGCTCCATCCGCACCAGGCCGATACGATACTGATTTTCCAGCAGTTCGCCGACCGCCCGCACCCGCCGATTGCCCAGATGATCGATATCGTCCACCACGCCCTGGGTGTCACGCAGCTCGATCAGGGTTTTGGCCGTCAGCAGAATGTCTTCCTTGCGCAGAATCCGCAAATTGATGTCGCTGTCGATCCCCAAGCGCTGGTTGATCTTCATACGCCCGACACCGGAAAGGTCATAATAGGTCGATTTGAAGAACAGGTTATCAATGAAGTCCTGAGCGACCTCCGGCGTGGCCGGATTGCCCGGCCGCAGGCGCCGATAAATTTCGATCAGCGCATCTTCCTTACTGTCCACTTTGTCCAGGAGCAAGGTTTTGCGGATGGCGTCACTGCTGGTCACGCCGTCGATGAACAGAACCTTCAAAGCGTCGACCCCGGCTTGGCGCAGTTTGTCAAGAATTTCCTCGTCGATGACTTCATTGATATCGGCAATCAAATCGCCACCCTGAGGGTTACGGACGGCCTTGGCCAGAACCTTGCCCAGCACGTTTTCTTCGCTAATCGGAATTTCGGGCGCATCGGCGGCGGCCAGGCGCTTGATGGCCCGCTTGGTGAAAATCCGCCCTTTCTTGACCACCACGTCACCCGTATCGGGGTCCTTGACATCGACGCTGGCCCGCTGTCCCTTGAGCAACTCGGCATTGAACGATTTGAAATAGCGCTTGCCCTTGATGAAGATCCGCTCGTGCTTGTAAAAATAATTCAAAAGATCTTCTGAAGAAAACCCGAAGGCCTTGAACAAAATCGTCACGGGAAATTTGCGTCGGCGGTCGATACGAATGTAGACGATGTCCTTGGGATCGATTTCCAGGTCAATCCACGATCCCCGCACCGGGATGATTCGTGAACTGTAGATGATCTTACCCGACGAGTGCGTTTTGCCTTTGTCGTGATCGAAGAAAACCCCCGAGGAGCGGTGTAGCTGGCTAACGACCACACGCTCGGTCCCATTGATGATAAAGGTCCCCTTGTCGGTCATCAAGGGAATCGTACCGAAATAGATCTCCTGCTCCTTGATGTCACGGATGTTGGACACACCGGTCTCGGCATCCACGTCGTAGACCACGAGGCGTGCGGTAATGCGCAAAGGGATCTCGTAGGTCATCCCCCGATGGATGCATTCCTCCACGCTGTGCTTCACTTCGGCAAACCGGTAGGATACAAATTCGAGGGAGGCGCTACCTGTAAAGTCCTTGATCGGAAAAACCGATTTATAGACGGATTGCAGCCCAATGTCTTCCCGCTGTTCAGGCGGGATGTCCATTTGCAGGAACCGGCTGTAAGATTCCCGCTGAACCCCGATCAAATCGGGAATTTCAACGATTTGGGGGATCTTTCCGAAATTTTTTCGAATTCGCTGCTTGGCCAGTGACATTTCCGACATGGCTTCTCCAGGCAAGATTGGGGTTTGCGCTTAAGGCGCCCGGGAGGGGCAAACCCCTCCCGGGATGAGGTCCGTTGGGGACCGGCTTACTTGACTTCCACCTGTGCGCCCGCTTCTTCAAGCTGACCCTTGATTTTCTCGGCTTCGTCTTTGGGCACACCTTCCTTGACGGCCTTGGGGGTGCTTTCCACAAGTTCCTTGGCTTCTTTGAGGCCGAGGCCGGTGATCGCACGAACTTCCTTGATGACCTGAATTTTCTTATCCCCATGGGCCGTGAGAACGACATCAAATTCGGTCTTTTCCTCAGCCGCGGCACCATCGGCACCGGCCGCAGGCATCCCGGCCATCATGGCCACAGGCGCCGCGGCCGAAACGCCGAACTTGTCTTCCAGTTCTTTGACCAGTTCCGAAAGATCGAGAACCGACATGTTGGCGATGAACTCAATAACATCGTCTTTGGTAATATCAGCCATTTTAAGTTTTTCCTCCAGATTGCTAAGATTTATTAGGGGTCATACGAATGCGTCATTTACGGGATGCAGACGTTCAGGCGGCCTCTTGCTGGTCTTTGATGGCGTTCAGCACGTTGACCAGACGCCGGGGCGCATCCGCCAGGGCGCGCACCAGACCTTGCGGCACGGCATTCATGGTGCCCAGCACCTGCGCCAGAAGTTCTTCGCGCGAGGGCAGTTTGGATAAAGCGCCGATGGCCGCCAAATCCAACAGCTTGCCGTTCATCACACCCGCTTTGATTTCCAGCTTGTCATTGTCTTTGGAAAACTGCATCAACACCTTGGCCGGCGCCACAGGATCCGTGTAGGCCAGGGCGATCGCGCTGGGGCCTTTAAAGGTATCGACGAGTGGTGCGGCGTCGGTATCCTGGGAAGCCCGCGTCAGCATGGTATTTTTAACCACCTGGTACTCGACCTCGGCTTCACGCAGTTTGCGACGCAGATCATTCATCTGAGCGACATCCAGGCCCTTGTAGTCCGTGACAATAACAACCTTGGCCGTCTCAAATTTTTCACGCAAGGCCGCGACAATTTTCTGCTTCTGGTCCAATTTCACGAGTAATCCACACCTCCTTTCCCGCATCCCGATAAACATCAACCGGAGGAAACAAAACATACATGCTGCCTCGGTAGGCCGGCTAAGCCGATTATACACGCTATTCGTGAACCTACGGTCTTTGACAGGATGGCTGTAAGATTAAAAAAATTGATGATGGCTTACCGCCGCGCCAATCATGGCAGTCGTCACACCGCCGCTTGCGTTGCCGGCGCCGTAAATGGCACCGGGTCGGAAAAGCAATCGACACGTCGGATCTATTTGAGCAGTTCCTTGACCTGGCCGACATCGACCTTGAACCCCGGCCCCATTGTGGTTGAAAGGGCGATTCCTTTAAGATAGGTCCCCTTGCTGGAAGTCGGTCTAAGGCGCATAATCGTCTCAAGAAAGGCCGTGATGTTCTGGATGATTTTCTCCGGTCCGAACGATACCTTCCCCATGGGGGCATGGACGATTCCCGCCTTTTCCACCCGAAAATCGATTTTGCCCGCCTTGAGCTCTTCGATCGCCCGTGCCAGTTCGAATGTCACCGTACCGGTTTTGGCGTTGGGCATCAGCCCCCGGGGCCCCAGCAGTTTACCGATTTTGCCGACCGTACCCATCATGTCGGGTGTGGCCACGGCTTTGTCGAAGCCGAACCAGCCCCCTTTGATCTTTTCGACCAAATCGTCGTTGCCGACAAAATCCGCGCCGGCCTCCTGCGCTTCCTTTTCCTTTTCGCCTTTGGCGAAGACCAGGACCTTGACCTCTTTACCCAACCCGTTGGGAAGCACAACGGTGCCGCGAACCATTTGATCGGCGTGGCGCGGGTCCACGCCCAGCCTGACGGCCACATCCACGGTTTCGTCAAACTTGGCATAGGACGACGCCAGGGTATGCTGGACGGCTTCTTCAAAACTCGACGGCACGGCCGCCTTCAATTTATCTCTGGACTGCGTATAGTTTTTACCCCGCTTCGGCATTGCTCTCTTCTCACTTCCTTTAGCTAAACGACCTCGATTCCCATGCTGCGTGCCGTGCCGGCGATAATCCGGCAGGCGGCGTCCAAATCATTCGCATTCAAATCCGGCATCTTCAGCTTGGCAATCTCTTCGACCTGCGTGCGCGTTACTTTCCCCACGCGGTCACGTTTGGGATCACCCGCCCCCTTGGCCACTTTGGCGGCCTTCTTCAGCAATACCGCGGCCGGTGGTGTTTTGGTGATGAAGGTAAACGAACGATCCTGGTAAACGGTGATGACCACGGGAATAATCATACCGGCCTCGTTGGCCGTCCGGGCGTTGAAAGCCTTGCAGAAATCCATTATGTTGACGCCGTGTTGTCCCAAAGCCGGACCGATCGGCGGGGAAGGATTGGCCTTGCCCGCTTCAACCTGCAATTTGATCATTGCCATTACTTTTTTAGCCATCTTGAGTCCCTAACTCCCCTTGCTGCCCAACGTTTGCTAACGATTCAAATCTTGGTCACTTGAACGAAATCCAGCTCGACCGGCGTCGACCGTCCAAAAATACTGACCAACACTCTGATTTTGCCCTTCTCGGCGTTGACCTCATCCACGGTGCCGTTGAAGTTGGTAAACGGTCCGTCGATGACGCGAATTTCATCACCGGTTTCAAAGAAGTACTTAGGCTGCGGCTTCTCTTTGCCGGCCTCCATGCGGTTGAGAATCTGGTCGGCTTCCTCGTCGGATATGGGCGTGGGTTTGTCCCGCCCGCCCAGAAAGCCCGTTACCTTGGCGGTGTTGTTGACAATATGCCAGGTTTGGTCATCCAGGCGCATGTTGACCAGGATATATCCGGGATAGAACTTACGCGCCGAGGTTTTGCGCTTGCCCTTAACGAGTTCCACGACTTCTTCCGTTGGCACGACCACCTCTCCGAATTTATCCGGATCCGGAGAATTTTGAATGCGGTCCTCCAGGGTCTTTTTAACTTTATTCTCGAACCCGGAGTAGACGTGAACGATATACCATTTTTTTGGGGCCACGTTATCCTCACATTAGTGCAGAACCAGGCGCACCAGATTGGAGAGACCCAGATCAACCACGCCGAGAAATGCGGAAATGATAAATACCAACACCAAGACCACCACGGTCGACCCCATCGTCTGCTTGCGGGAAGGCCAGGCGACCTTCTTAAGCTCCACCTTGACCTCACGCAGGAACTGCATCGACAGCCCCCACCAGTTCTGAACTTTACCGCCGCCCTCCGTTTTACTCTTCAACGCGGTCGCGGGACGTCGCGAAACGGTATAAGCCTTTTTCTTGGCGATCGGTGCGGCCCCGGTCGTGCCATCAGGCGTTGCGGGAGCGGCCGCCGCCTTCCCTGACGCTACGTCCTGCTTCTTTTTCTTGGTACCGGGGCTCTTTTTTCGTTGTAAACGCGCCATGGTTTTTCCAAAACTGTCTGCAGCAGGTTGAGCCGTTACCCGACCTGCCCTGAAAATCGCTTGGGCGTCCGGAAAAATTGGCAGGCCAGGAGGGATTCGAACCCCCAACCCTCGGATTTGGAGTCCGATGCTCTACCAATTAGAGCTACTGGCCTGCATGGGTGAATCACTTTCCCAAACGCTCCGCGCCAACGCTGCCGAAACTTCTCCCTATTTGGTCTCGCGATGGGGCGTATGCTTGCCACAGAAACGACAGTACTTGCTGAATTCAAGCTTGTCCGGCGTCGTTCGCTTATTTTTGGTCGTCGTATAGTTTCGTCGCTTGCACGCTTGGCAGGCAAGGGTTACGATGATTCGCACGGCATTATCTCCTTAATCGCTTACGCCACGATTTCACTGACAACCCCGGCACCGACCGTGCGACCGCCTTCACGAATCGCAAAGCGCAACTCCTTCTCCATCGCAATCGGCGTGATCAACTCCGCCTCGATCGCAACATTGTCCCCGGGCAT
>JASFTA010000059.1:0-7536 GCA_050114115.1 Desulfobacterales bacterium
GCATGGGCGACTGCAACGAACACGCCGTGCTGCTGGCCGCCCTGGCGCGGGCCGCCGGTATCCCGACCCAGATCGAGGCCGGGCTGGTTTACCAGCGGGGCCGTTTTTACTACCATGCCTGGAACCGGGTCCACCTCGGCCGGTGGGTCACGGTGGATGCCCTCATGGGGCAGATGCCGGCCGATGTCACCCATATCCGGCTGGCCCGCGGCGACCTGTCCGAGCAGATGGAGATCCTGCCCATGATCGGCCGGCTGGCCATCACTATTTTAGAAGCGGAGCGTACATCGTAACCCCATGATCGAACTTATCGGCGTCGCCAAACACTATGGCCAGCATATTGCGGTCCGCCAGCTCGACCTGACCGTTCCCCGCGGCGAGCTCTTCGGTTTCATCGGGCCCAACGGGGCCGGTAAAACCACGACCATCAAGATGATCGGCGGCATTTTGGCCCCCACCCGGGGCCGCGTCCGGATTGCGGGCTTCGATATGGCCAGCCAGCCCGTGGCGGCCAAGCACAAAATCGGCTTCATCCCGGACCGGCCCTTTCTCTACGAAAAGCTCACCGCCATGGAGTTCATGCAGTTCACCGCCGATGTCTACCGCGTCAACCACGGCCGGCTCAGCGTCCGCGCCATGGACTTGCTGGAGCGTTTTGCGCTGGCCGATTGGGCCGAGGAGCTCATCGAATCCTTTTCCCACGGCATGAAGCAGCGCCTGATCAT
The DNA here is from genome assembly GCA_050114115.1 of Desulfobacterales bacterium. Lineage (GTDB taxonomy): Bacteria > Desulfobacterota > Desulfobacteria > Desulfobacterales > UBA5852 > JABZFP01. Next base: position 726 of record JASFTA010000059.1, read on the forward strand.
GTGTGCGGCCCTGCTCCACGACCCGGAGGTGATCGTGGTGGACGAACCCATGGTGGGGCTCGATCCGGTGGCCATCCGCATGGTCAAGGACATGTTCCGCGACCTGGCCACCCAGGGCGTGACCTTCTTCATGTCCACCCACACCCTGGCCGTGGCCGAGGACATCTGCGATCGCATCGGCATCATCCACCGCGGTCAAATGATCGCCCAGGGCACCCTGGAAGACCTGCGCCGTGAAGTGCGGGGCGGCGCCCCGGATCTCGAGGCCGTCTTCCTTAACCTCACCGAAGCCGTGGTGGAACGCAGCGAAGGGAGCCATGCGTGAACGGCGTCTTCGACCTGGTCAAGCCGCGTCTGTGGCCTATCGCCCACCGACGCCCTTCGGGCAGCGCCCGCCGCCACGTGCGCCTGGCGATCATAACGGCCGTGGCCGGTGTGCTGTGGGTCGGCATCTTCATGGTGGCCCTGCGGGTACTCGCCCACTTTGCCACGATCGAAGAGATCGGCGCCCTGTTGAACTTCAAGCTGCTCAACATGCTCCTGGTGACCTCCCTGGCGCTATTGGTCTTCAGCGACATTTTGACCGCGCTCTCCAAACTCTACCTGGCCCGTGATCTGCCTCTGGTACACGCCCTGCCGGTGCCGGCCTGGCGGATCTTTCTGGCCCGTTGGATGGAGATCTGCTTCGACGGCTCCTGGATGGTGGTGGCCTTTACCCTGCCCGTCTTCTTGGCCTATGGCGTGGTCTTTGATCAGGGCCTGCTCTACGGCGGCATGCTGGCGGTGGCCTTGCTGCCCCTGGCCCTCATGGCCGCCACCTTCAGCGCCCTTGTGGTGATGGGGGCCGTCATCCTGATTCCGGCCAACCGCATGAAAAACATCTTCGTTATGCTGGGGCTCCTGGCCTTCGTGGCCGTTTATCTGGCCCTGCGGATGGCGCGCCCCGAGCAGCTCGTGGACCCGGAAGTCTTTGACAGCGTCCTGGCCTATGTGGCGGCCCTGCAGACCCCCGCGTCACCCTGGCTGCCCTCCACCTGGGCCTTCGATGCTCTCCAGGCCGCCCTGTTGGGAACACCGCGAAAGGGCTTAATGGACCTGGCCTTGCTGTGGAGCGGCACGGCCACGTTGCTCTTTGTCAGCCTGATCGCCGCCGACTTCCTCTACTACCGCGGGTACTCCCGCTCCCAGGCCGGGGCCATCCGCATCCGCCGAGGGAACCGCTCCGTTCGCCCCCGGTGGCGCGCGAACGGGTCCGGGCCGGTGCGGGCCCTGCTGGCCAAGGAAATCAAGACCTTCTGGCGCGACCAGACCCAGTGGTCCCAGATCTTTTTGATCCTGGCCCTGGTGGTGATCTACATCTACAATTTCAAGGTTTTGCCCCTGGAGAAATCCCCCCTGCCCACCGTCTATCTCCAGAACCTGCTGGCCTTCCTCAACATGGGCCTGGCGCTGTTCGTGCTGACGGCGATCACCGCCCGCTTTGCCTTTCCGGCCGTGTGCGCCGAGCGTGAGGCCTTCTGGACCATCAAGGTGGCCCCGATTTCGATCCGGACCTTTCTATGGATCAAGTTCGGGATTTACTACCTGCCGCTCTTGGTGCTGACCGAAACGCTGATCGTCGTCACCAACCTGCTTCTGGACGTAACCCCCTTTATCATGGGGCTCTCGGTGCTGACCGTCTTTGCCATGGTGCCTGGGATCGTGGCCCTGGGCATCGGCTTGGGGGCCTTGAATCCCAACTTCCGCACCGAAAACCCGGCCCAGGCCGTCACCGGGTTCGACGGTCTGCTGTTCATGCTGTTCAGCACCGCCTTTATCGGCGCCGTCCTGACCCTTCAGGCCGGACCGGTCTACCACTATTTCATGGCCCAGCTCAGGGGCCGCCCTCTGCCGTCCCACTGGCCGTCCTGGTCGACCACCGCCGGCCTGATTTGCCTGGCCCTTTGCATCGCCGCCGCCTATCTGCCCATGCGCATCGGCCAGCGGAGACTGGAGCGCCGTGGAATCTGAAGGTATCCGACGCCAACTTGAATCAGGCGCCACCACGTGCTATCGTGCCTATCTATCTGGCCCGGATCGCATTTTGTAATTTTTCCTCTTTTTTCAAGCCGGCATCCCCCGCATGACCGCGCAAGCGGCGACAACTTGATTCCGTACCCTCAAAGGGCGCCATTTTCCCTGACCCGCCGGAGTGGGCCGCGTCAGCACCGACTCGTCTGGGATGCGTGCCCAAAGGCGCAACGATAATTCAGTATGCGGGGGTGGCCGGGCAATAGATGTCATTGGCCCGCACACTCCTTTCGCATGATATATCTGTAGAATGTAATCCTGATTGGATATCGGCATGCCGCTGGCCAACCGAATCGTTAGCCCATCGCCGGAGCCAATAAGCAATGGCGGACCTGCCGGGAGATGCCATGAAACCACGCGTCAGTATCCTTACACTGGGGGTCACCAACCTCGAACGATCCATTCAATTCTATGAGCAGGGCCTGGGGCTTCCACGCTTGGCCTTCGAGGACACCATTGCCTTCTTTCAACTGGCGGGGACCTGGCTGGCCCTTTATCCTTGGGATGATCTTGCCCTGGATGCCGGCATGCCGGCGGCGGGAAGCGGCTTTCGCGGCGTCACCCTGGCGCACAATGTGGGCAGCAAGCGCGAGGTGGACCAGGTTTTGGCCGAGGCCGCAAGCGCCGGAGCCCGGATCGTCAAACCCGCTCAAGATGTGTTCTGGGGCGGCTATTCTGGTTACTTCGCCGACCCGGACGGCCATCTCTGGGAAGTCGCCTGGAACCCCCATTTCTGGCCGGGCCCCGCGGATGAGTGACCCCGTCCGAAATTGCCCTGCGACGCTCGAAAGGCCCGGCGTCGATGCGGTGAAGAAAACACGCGGATGATCAATGGGTGGGACCAGACGTGTCGCTAAAAAATAATTTTGCAGGATTACGCCGCGGCGGCACAATTGCGCTAATAGCGCGAAAAGAAGAAAACTATATAATCTCAGGGGTCGGGGAGTTTATCCCAAGACCAGTTCTTTGATATTCCAAGTAGATCGACCCTGCTTGAACGCCTCAAGCTGATGCATTTGAATGGTTAGGCCCATTGCGGCAAACAACCAACGGTTGTTATCGTCACCGCGCATCCAGCAACGGTCTAACTCAAAGATGTCTTTCACCAGACCTTGCATCGGTTCAACTTTGTAGGCGCGTTCACGGTAGATCTTTTTGTGTTTTGGTTTGCTCATGAACGCGATCATCTTCTTGCGAGGCGTTGTCTTGTCCATGGTTACGCGGCAGCTGGTGATCAGGTTCATCTTTCGTTGTCTTTTGAACTCGCGGAACAGGTCAGCATCATCGGCTTTCGAGTCCATGGCAATGTAGTCCACCTGTTCTTTGATCTGAAAGGTTTCCAGCCACATGCGCTTGGCTTCGTTGGCGCTGTTGCGCATCCATACAAAGCAACCCAGCACCGGATGCTTGTGGCAGGTCAGGGAAAATGACCCATGGCCATACACCCAACCGGCAGCCTGGGATTTGCACCAGGTGGCCTCTTTATCGATGCCCCGCAGCCCTTTGGGAATAATGCCCTGATCTTTCTGTTTCTTGTGCCAGACCGGACCTTTGGCCCTGTTCATCATCTTGTCGGCGCTGACAATCCGGTCCTTACTCAAGCTCAGGAAATAGCTGAAAAATAAACGCTGCTGGGTCTCCAGGGAAATGACGGATTTTTTTTAACCGGTCCCTGAGCTGTTTTTCACTGATGGGCGAAAGATCCATGTCATGGGCGATGATATCCCAGTATTTGACGGCCATTTTGTGAATTTGGACGTAGCTTTTGACTTTCAACTTAACCGACAGAATCGCAATGAACATGATCAGCCACTCTGGATACTTGAATTTGGGTCCGCGTTCTCCCAACCGCTCCGGATCTGGGAAGTTGGTTTCATCGAGAAAATCTCTGAACGCTTCACGGGTTTCACGAATCCAGCGGGTCGAGATCTTGTTTGCTTTTCTGGGCATGAATAATCTCCTTTGTTGTTGAAATCATTGAGATTATTCATAACAATTTTGATAGTTTATGTCTAGTCAAAAATACAATAGAATATCAGTGAGTTAGAGGGGTTCTATCCAGTCGGAAAAACTCCACTACCCCTCATATAATCTATAAGTTCTCCGATAAGAATGAGGATTAATAACGATGCCTAAAAAGCCAAATGAAATTGTACCCGAAGAACGAATACTACAATTCATTATGGTTATCCGAGGCGAAAAAGTCATCTTGGATTCTGATCTTGCCAGATTATATGGTGTTGAAACCAGAAGACTTAACGAGCAGGTTCGGAGGAACATCTATAAATTCCCAGCTGATTTCATGTTCCAATTGACCAAAGATGAATTTTCAAACTTGAAATCGCAAATTGCGACTTCAAGTTCAGGGTGGGGTGGCCGTCGAAAACCGCCATTAGTCTTTACTGAACACGGCGCTTTGCAGGCGGCCAATGTTCTAAATTCAGACCAGGCCAACAAAATGAGCGTGTTCATCATACGGGCTTTTGTTCGTTTGCGTGAAATGGCCCTGACAAATGAAAAGCTAGCCAATAAAGTCAATGAGTTGGAGCACCGTGTTAGCGACCACGACGAAATATTGATGGAACTGATCAAGGAAATACGAAAATTGGTAGAGACGCCGAAGACTGGGAAGAAGGGTCACATTGGTTTTATAAAGTCAAGTAAAGCAAAAAAATAAAAGCTACGGAGAACATATCAGTGAACCAGACGCCAATAAAACGGCGCTGGTTACCTCAAACGATGGAATATTAAAGGCGCCAAATTATGGATCAGATTCTCATATATTCAGATAGTCTTACCTGGGGGATAATACCAAACACACGAAATCGACTCACTTTTGATAAAAGGTGGCCGGGTGTATTTGAAAATGCGCTCAAAGCAGAAGGAAAAGATATCAGGGTTATCGAAAACTGCTTGAATGGGCGCCGAACGGCCTGGCCCGATCCTTTCAAAAATGGCCGTGACGGTTCACAAGGGCTCTCGGAACTTGTTGAAATCTGCTCCCCGTTAAGGCTTGTTATCCTTATGCTGGGTACCAACGATTTTCAATCCACCCATGCAATCGATGCCTGGCTGTCAGCGCAGGGCACCGCCAAATTGGTGCAAATCATACGGCAGGCACCCATTGAACCGGGAATGCCTGTGCCGGAAATCATGATTGTCGCGCCCCCTGAAATCATCGCGCCGAAGGGCGTCATCGCGAATAAATTTCACGGCGCCCAAACCCGTTGCGCGGGTCTCTCAATCGAACTGGAAAAATAGCCCAAGAGCAATCGACGCTGTTTTTCGATACCGCAAGCGTCACCGAAGCCAGTAGGGTCGACGGTATTCACCTTGACGAAGATCAACACCGTCTTTTAGGGGAAGCCATTGCGCGTGATATGATGGGAAGAAGCATTTTTTAGAAGGCATCTTAAAAAACTCTTTTGGCCCCAGCACTGTGTCGGGCGATCGAATTGAATCCTCATTTATAGCTTTCCTGTGGTTTGATTCAGCGAATTGCTTTGTCGGTCAGGTTGTTCCCGTATGTGGCGGGTGGATACCGCGCTGATGCGAACATCCAACCGGCGCTGGAAAATCCTCCCGCGCGCCGGCCCGACAAGGCATCCATTGACGACAAAAGATCCATGCGGCCAGCCAGGCATTGCTTTATATCCACGGGTCCTTAGATTTGTCCGTAGATTCTTGAAGAAACGGCACATGAACAGATTCTGATCGGATCGCAAAGTGGCTTCTCCGGCATGAAAGATTTCTTGCGAAAGCATCTGCTGGTTATTTTGGGGTGGTTTTTTACGCTCCTAGGGTTTATCGGCGCCGTCCTGCCGATCCTTCCCACCACCCCGTTCTTGATTGTCGCATTGGTGTGCTTTTCAAAAAGCTCGCCACGGTTTCACCGAATGTTGCTGAACAATCGCTGGTTTGGTCCACCCCTCAAACAATGGGAAGAAAAAAAAACGCTGTCACGGAAAACCAAATACAAAGCGTTTTTTTTGGTTATGATGACCTTTTCAATATCCATAGCCATTTTGGATGACCATATTCAGCTTCAGCTATCTTTGGTTGGCCTTGCCATAATTTTACTTCTATTTATCTGGCGCATCAAAGAACAAGAGGGCTGATTCAAGATTGCGCATGTAAAGGCATCTCAAATATAGGTATGATCCCTAAGGCGACGCCAATTGGACGGCCTGTTCCTGATAAAAATACGACTTTGTGGAGAAGGCCATGCAATGCCTTAAGTATGGATCGATAGGGCTCATTTTAATGTTAATGACCGGTTGCTCATCCACTCGAACCATGGATGGCATTATGTCCTCTTGGATCGATACGGACATCCGGGAAGTAGAGGCGCAATGGGGGGCTCCCGATGAGGTGCGCGAGTCAAACGGATATAAGATTTACGTCTGGAACCATCTAACCGCCGCCGCGACACCCAAGATCACGGTCAGAACATTGGGCATTTCCAGTCACATCGGATCGACCGGATCAACCACAGCCGGCGGCAATGCCAAATACGAAAATTGCCAAAGAGCTCTGAAAGTCAGCGCGCAAGGCAAGGTCATCAATTGGCAATGGCGCGGTGATAGTTGCCCTTACCGGGAAGAGGGGCCGTATGCCAACTGGCGCCGGAAGGAAACCGGACCATAACACCTTCGCCCACCGTCCGGTGACCAAAGTCAAGCTACCGCTCGCGTTGCATCTGTTTCCAACGCCGGGCAGCGGGGAATTCCTGGTCAAGGGG
>JASFTA010000060.1:0-7470 GCA_050114115.1 Desulfobacterales bacterium
TCGATCACCCCATGCTTTATCCCGTGGTCGGGTTCACCGAAATGCTCCTCGACGTCTATCGTCGTCGCGAAGGCCGCAACAACGGTCTAATCGCCGTGGTGGCCGAAGAAGAGACCCTGACCGAGGTGACCGAGAACATCAATCTGGCGCAGCGCCTGGATGCCGTCGACGGGATTACGGGTATCCTGGCGGCCCCGCATACCTTCGAACTGAACAATGGCCGGGTTTGCCATCAGGGGCGCCCGGTCGGCCTGGTGTTCATGGATTTCAACAACGATGTTTTCCTGAGACTGCACCGCAAACACGATCTGTCGCCCTTGATCCAGGCCATTCGTGATAATCGCGTGCTAAATCCGCGTGGCACCGAGCCGATCAACGTCAAGAGCATGTTCGAAGTCTTCACCGGCCCCCTGGGCGAGCACTTCGAACCCGAGACGGTGCGCCGCACGCCCTGGACCCGCCGCTTCTTCGCACGTGCAACCACCGATCCGCATGGTGAAAACATACCGGACCTGCTCGAATGGACGCGCACGCACTGGTCCGATTTGGTGCTCAAACCGGAAAGGGGCTATTCGGGCATTGGCGTCAAGGTGGGCGGCGTGGACCGGGATGCCGATGCGGCGATTGCTGCGGCCCTGGAACACGGCAACTACATCGTACAGGCCAAGGTGCCGCTTGAAGTGTGGTCCGAAGCATTGCCGGAAACCGACCCGTCCCGGCAGGCCATCAATTTGACCACCCGCCAAACTGATTTCCGCTGCCTGATCGGCCCGGAGCGCACTTTTGGTTTTCTGTGCCGCTATGGCGATGTACCCACGAATGTCGGCAGCGGCGGCGGCGTGCAGCCCCTGGCCGTGCTGAACGGTACCATGTCGGTGGCTGAAGCGGTCGATCAAATCAACCACACGCTGGTCAATTTGGACTTCAAGACGCTTGAATCCATCGAAGACGAGCAGAGGGCCCTGGCGCTCCAAGCCAAGTTCACCTATTTGCTGGGGCCGATCAAGATTGCGTTGCGCCCGCGCATCATCACGACCGCGCAATTGGAGGATTTGATGACCTACGGTCGGGCCATGTGGTCCGACAGCCTCAAGCTGGAGAAAATGTGGCTGGCCGGCGAATTGGACGACTATATCGATATCGAGGAAGAAGAACTGGCCATTGCGCGTCTGCAGCCCTGGCAGGGTGGCCCGGCCATTTTCGCGGCGGACGGCTTGTTTGGCTTCGGCGCCGAACCGGAGGCCGCATGAGGATCAGCGTTAATCCCGACTGGTGGCGGACGCTTTTTGACGAGATTTATCTCGTCACCGACAAACGCTCGGTTGATAATATCGATATCACGCGGCATGAAATCGATATCCTGGGCCGCATTCTGCCGCTCGCGTCCGACGCACGTATTCTCGATCTGTGCGGCGGTCAGGGCCGTCACACGCTGGAGCTGTGTCGCCGCGGCTATAAAAACTGTACCGTTCTGGATTATTCCCGTCCGCTCTTGTCCCGGGGCCATGGCGATGCGTTGCGACAGAACCTGCCCGTAAGGTTTATCCAGGGCGATGCGCGGTCTCTGGCGATCGATACCGCCAGAATCGATCATGTTCTGATTCTGGGGAATTCGCTGGGATACCTGGCCGACCAAGACGCTGACCTGCAGATCTTGAGGGAATGTCAGCGTGTTCTTGCTGCCCGTGGGTGGCTGCTCTTGGATGTGACCGATGGCGGGGCTGTCCGGCGTCAGATGACGCCTAATGCCTGGCATGAAATCGACGGGGAGGTCGTGGTCTGCCGAGAACGCGAAATTCGCGACGGATGTGTATGCGCCCGTGAAATGGTGCTGCATAAAAGCCGCGGGTTGATCCGCGACCAGAATTATCGCATCCGTCTATACAGCGCCAACGACCTGACAGCGATTGTGGCCGAGGCCGGTTTCACCGATATCCAACAACACGACCCGCAATCGGCGGAGCTGGCGCGCGGCCAGGATGTTGGTTGCATGCAGCAGCGCCTGTTGATATCCGCCCGCAAGCCCTGAGGTCCATTGATCATGTCAGCGGATTTGTCGCATCAATTCACCCAGTGAGAGCCCACAACTGGGAAGTGTTGCAACCGCTTTCCGGAAATCGTCGGGTGTGGGGACGGATTGGCGGCACCAGTCATGGGCAAAGGTTTCGGCCTGGGCCTGCGGTAGATCGGTTGCGGCAATAAACCCTTCGCCCGGCATGCCGGTGCGCGAACGCACCACCAAACTCGTCAGCGGCGGCAGATTTTCCAGAATACAATAGGATTGGATTGGCTCGAGCAGACGTCCCAGCTCATGTCGCGGAACCCCCACCAGATGCGACAAAAGCTGGTAGGTCAGGGTTTGGCGTTTGGTCGCCGATAAGGTCAGCAGCGACCAGACGATCAGGGCAGTTTCCACGCGTCGCATGTCTCACGCTCCCCAAGTAGAATCTATCTCCAAATAAAAGATCAGGGTTCCCGGACGGCGTGAATCGGCGGGAAAGCGGCGCATACACGCCGTATGCAGGCAGGTTCGTAGGGCAGGGACCCTGCGGTTCTGCCAAGAGCCGGTTCACTGTGCACCGAATCCTTTTAAATTTGGTGCGGCATCCAGCAACGCTGGAGAACACGGCCAAGCGCACTTAGGTTTATTTTGCGATAGGTTCTAAGATTTTGCCCACGGGTCAGCAGCCGATCGACGCAAACCAAACCCCTGGGCGGATGTTATCTTTTCCCATGACGAATAGGACGCTGGCGGCCTTGCGGGAGCCCAACCGCCTGCAGCGCTGGCCATCAAGGCGCCTTGCAGGAATTCCCTCCTAGTCAACAGGTGCCCGTGCTTCGAAGTCGGGGATAATGCCGCCCACCAGAGGTTCATAGATGCGGTATTCGGTGGGTTCGCCCAGTAAATCATCAATTTGCTGTTGTATTTCCCTGCGCTGCAAACTGTTATACCACCGGGTCCAGTCTTCGGCCGTGTGCCAGGTGCTGATGACCAGGTACTCACCAGGGCAATCAAGGCATCGCAAGGTTTGCCCCGTTATGTAGCCTTTTTGAATGGTTGCCTGTGATCGCAGCTGAACGATCAACGGCACGAGCTGTTGGGCCTGTTGCGGTTCCTTGAACGTACGCCGAATGATCACTTCTACCGCCATGGGGCACCTCCCGTAAAATGCGATGGTTGTTTAGCAGGGGTCAAGCGAGGCCCTCGAACGCAATCTGAGGTTTTGAAACCGCTTCTTGGGTTATGGGTTCGAATCGTTTCGCATCGGCCTTTTGCTGGCAGAAGATCAGTGTGTCGTACCAGCGTGGCGGCCGATAGACTTAATTTTTCAAGGGACAGGGTGGGATAATTTTCGAAAGGCCCCAATACCGATGCATAGATCGACTATAGTTGAGAGTTTCGCCGGCTTCAAGCGTATTTTTATGAATTTGGCGCAGCCAGATTGGGTGATGCCGGATGGCTCTGGGTTCCATACATGCGAAATACACCAGGCGCGGCTGACGACATCAAGTTTCCTACCGGCGGTGATTGAAAATTATCTGCTTTGGCAGCATCTTAGGTTTCCCTCAAGTTTGGCCTCCAGCCGACGATAAAACATCTAACAGTCGTGAAGCAGGGGACTGCTATCGCCCTCGAAATAAATTCAATTATGATGTCAAGGGGTTGGGGCCTTGATCATAAGTGGACCCAACAGGTTGCAAAGTAAGTCCCGCAAACACCAGCGGATCTGCTGCGGGTGATGCAGCGAGGCGCAAGGAACCGAAAAGACAAGGGAAGAGGTCGAGATGGATGTGGCGACAATAATTGGGCTGATCAGCGGTACCATTCTGATTCTGACGGCCATCGTACTGGGCGGCAGCGCCGGTATCTTTATCAATGTTCCCGGTATTCTGATCGTACTGGGCGGATCCTTCGCGGCGGCCTGCATAAAATTCACACTGGCCGATGTGCTCAATTCTTTCAAAGTGGCCATGAAAGCCTTTTCGGTGAAACTCCAAGCCCCGGAGACCATCATCAAAAAAATGGTGGAATATGCCCGCATGGCGAAAAAGGAAGGCTTGATTTCGCTTGACCAGGAAAAGCCCGATGATCCCTTCATGGCCAAGGCCCTGCGCTATTTGTCCGATGGGTACGATGAACAACTCCTAGCCGAAATGTTGAACAAAGATATCAATCTGACCATCAACCGTCACATGATCGGTCAGAACGTGTTCAAGGGAATTGGTGATTCGGCCCCGGCTTTTGGCATGATTGGAACGCTGATCGGGCTCGTTCAAATGCTGGCTTCCATGGACGATCCCGCCAGTATCGGCCCCTCCATGGCCGTGGCCCTGCTCACGACCCTTTATGGCGCCCTGATGGCCAATCTGATCTGTTTGCCGATGGCGGACAAACTGGCCTTGCGAAGTCAGCAGGAGCAACAGGCTAAATCGATTGTCCGCGAGGCTGCGGTGGGCATCAATCAGGCGCTGTCGCCCATGGTGCTGGAGGAATCCCTGCGAATCTATCTGGCCCCCAAGGAGCGCAACAAGCCCGAAGCCAAAGACAGTCCCGCAGAAGAAGCCGGTTGATCATGGATGCGGAAGCCAATTCCACCGTTGCGAACGAAGACAAGGGCGCACCCAAATGGGTCGTTACCTTTGGCGACCTGATGAGCCTGCTGTTGTGTTTTTTTGTCCTGCTGCTTTCTTTTTCCGAAATGGACCGTCAGAAATACAAGGTGGTGGCCGGCTCCATGGCCGAGGCCTTCGGCGTTCAGCGCAAGGAGCGGGTCTTTGAAAGCCCCCGGGGCGCCAAAATGGTGGCGCTCGCCTTTGATCAGGACATGGCCCCCAAGTACGATCGCGAGGAGTATATCGCCACCCAGGTGATGGAGAGTTTGGGCGAAGAACTCAAGGAGGCCTTGGAAGGGAAGTTGCGCGGACTCGAAGATCAGGTTGAAATCGAGGTTGAAGGCAACCAGACCATCATCCGGCTGCTGGGAGGGGCGACCTTTGATTCAGGGCAAGCCCGCATTCGGCCGCGGCTGATTCCGATTCTCAAAGAAATTGGTTCGCGCCTCAAGAGTACCGAGGGTGATATTATCATTGCCGGACATACGGACAATGTCCCGGTGCGGGGCGGCCCGTTCGAATCCAATCTCAAGCTTTCGATTGCGCGGGCGGCCGAGGTGGCGGAATTCATGATCGACCAGGTGGCGATTCCCCCCCAGCGCATTTCCACCATGGGGTTTGGCAAATACCGACCGGCCCACAGCAATGCGCGTCCTGGAGGGCGCGAAAAAAACCGCCGGGTCGAAATCATTCTTACGGCCAAACCGCAGCCCGGCAACACCATCCTGGAGAGTATCCCGCCATCGAACTGATGCGTTGTCCTTTGATCGGCATTCTGATCTCAGGCCGAGCATATACGATATCCAGGCAATCTGCCATTCAGCAGACGTCGGCTTCGAGACAGAATCGATGAATGATGCCATGAAGGATTGCAACCCAACCCACCAATTGCGCTGATCCATCCGATTTGATCTCCGCCATGCTTGGTATGCTGGCGCCATGTCTGGCCGTTGTCGATTCGAATGGCCGCCGATGGCCAGCGGTTTGCAGCATTGGATGCAGCGGGCAGCCATCGACATGGGCTAAAGTTTCCCGGCCAGCGGTCGATATTAGCCATGAAACCTGAGACTCTTAATTAACGCGTGTCCATCCTTGATTGCATGTTTTCGGGTTTCACGCCCGCGCCAGAGGTGAAGGCCATTAACGCGCGTATCACTGAAGCTAAGGTCCGGGCTTTGATCGGCCCGTGTGAAAGGACACGTTTGACCGCAAAGAGTGGACTGCTATGAAGTTCGAATGCCCGCAATGCCAAAAGCAGTACGAAGTGCCGGACGAGAAGCTGCCGCCCAAAAAGAAGGTGTCATTTCCCTGTCTGAACTGTAAAGAGCGCATCGCACTTGACCTCGAAGCCCTGCGCCGCGGCGACAGTAATCCTCCCGAAGAAGCGCCAGCCACATCGGAAGATGCCGCCGAACCTATCGATCCTCAAGCGGTCAACAACGGTGATTTTCGCAAAAAAGTCTTGCGACAGCTTAAAGATCTTCCCCCCATGCCCCAAATTGTCTTCAAGGCCCGAGCGTTGCTTGCCGATCCCGATGCAGAAATGCGCGATCTGTCGACGCTGTTGGAATCCGATCAGGCGATTGCCACCAAAGTACTCAAACTCGCCAATTCGGCCTACTATGGGCTTAGCGGGAAAGTGTCCTCGATTCGGCATGCATCCAGTCTTCTGGGTTTCAATGCCCTGGGGCAGCTCATTTCCATGGTGGGGACCTCATCCGTACTGGGCAAAACGCTTTCAGGCTATTCGCTGGATTCGGCGGGGGCCTGGCGACATTCACTCACGGCAGCCAGTGCGTCGCGCATTTTATCCCTGCGCAAAAACCCGGAACTGGAAAATGATGCCTTTGCGGCCGGTCTCATCCATGACGTGGGTAAATTGGTTCTGGATCGACACGTGAGCGACCGCCGGAAAGAATTTAACCACCTTACCGAAGGGGGGCGCAACTCGATGCTCGTGGCCGAGCAGCGCATCCTCGGATTGGACCATGCCGAAATCGGTTTCGAAGTCTGCAAACACTGGAATATTCCGGAAAGCATTTCCAACGCGATAAAATTTCACCACCAACCCTCCCTCAGCGAGGATGACGAACTGGCCTACATCGTTTTTATGGCCAACTCGATCGCCAACATGACCAAAGCGCTGGAAGATACGGAAAGCATGATGGCGCAAATGGATGGGATCGACGCCTATATGTACATGATCGACGACGATGCCTTGCAATTTCTGGGGCTGACCGAAGAAGACGTCCCAACCATCCTTGGTGAAGCGCGCAATGCCGTCAACAACCTTTCGGAAGAAATGCAAATTGTTGCTGGTTGACAAAGGGCGCCGCTGGGCGGCCTGTGGAAGGACTCGCTATGCGTGCGTTAAGCCGGACTGATATGGCCCACGATGGTTGGCCTGATCTCGACAGCGAAACCGGTGATTTGCCTCCCCAGCTTCGTCTGGCGCTGGTCATCAGCACATGCGCGCGCCTGTTGCTGAACGACCCAACTGAAAACGATCAAACGGCCTCGGTCCTGACATATATTGAAGAGGCTACGGGCATGACCAGCGCCGCCCTGTTTCGCAAGCTAACCGCTGAAGATGATGAAATCGTATTCGATTGGCTTGACCCGACCACCGACGACACGATGGGAGATTACGGCTGGTCGTCTGAAACGGTTGCATGCCTGGCGGATGGCAAGCCGGTCCAGATCAGCCATCAAGACGGATTCGCGGGCGATCACGCGCAGGCCAAATGGCCTCAGGCCTCGTCGGGATTGATTATTCCGATCCAGGTGTTCGGAAAATGGTGGGGCGGGATGTTTCTTGCCTGCAAAGGCGATGCATTTTCCGGGAATGAAAGCATG
>JASFTA010000061.1:0-7440 GCA_050114115.1 Desulfobacterales bacterium
TCGGGGGTCCGGTTTTGCAAATACCTGAAATGGCTTACAAAATAGTTGTGCTCGCGGGCAAACAGATTGTGGTAGAAGCTCATGCCGATATTCCAGTTGTCCGGGAAACTTACGGATTCCTGTCCCCGCCACTGGGGCTGCACCGGGCAGTCTTCGGAGTAATCGGCACAGGCCGGCATCAGGGGCAGATAATTGTCGACCAGGAGCAGCTTGGCCGGGTCCTCGGGGTCGCGCATGACGCGCTTGAGCGAAACCTCGTCGTGACCGTAGATCTGGGAAGCATCCCACCAGGCGGTGACAAGATTACCGGTGGTTTTGGGCGCCCGCTTGAGGTAGGTTTTGCCGGCATTTTCAAAGGATTCCGGCGGGGTCTCCCGGGCGAAGAGCGCCGGCTCGCGGCGGTCGCCCTCGCGGCATCCCAACCCCTGGGCATCTTCCGACGTGCACCCCACGGATTCCAGTCGCGGCTTGTTGCGCCCCTCGTAAGTGTGGGAAAACCAGTCATGGGTCATGAACTGAATCCAGAAGGCCGCTAGCGTATTGAAGAAGGGCGCCTTGAGATAATCACAGCTTGCATCGGTCGAAAAGTTCGCATCACCCATGCCCAGATTGCAGCCATTGCCGGGCGTCTGATCGCGAGTGAACAGTTTGCGGCTGACCCGTTGGGGATCCGGTTTGAGCAGGCCGATGCGATCGCCATGCCGGTTGCGGGTCAACTCGTTCAATCCCAGACGAGGAAAGGTGGTGTCGAAGGCCATGTTGCGGCCGAAAGGCATTCCGGAAGATCCCATCAGGGGATTCTCCAAATCGTTGCAGATACCGGTCAGGGTGCGATGGGAAATCAAATCGCCGCGGCACAACTGCTCGTTGGCGCCTCCCACCGCCTCGTAGAACTCGTGGTCGGAAGGCAGCCGCATGGCATCCCAGGATTGAAGGGTGGGGCCGGGGCGTCCGTCGCGGCCCTGGACGTATTCGTCGTAAGTGTCTTGATCGAAGAGATTGAATTTGATCAGCTCGATCCGCTGATACTCCAGATCGAGCAGCGCCCCGTCGATGCCCCGCCCGTTGGGGTAAAGATGTTCGCCAATCAGGGTACGCGCTTCGCGGCCCTCGCGCAGGCTGCTGGCATCGCCGGTGGCATAGTAATTCTGCCAATCGACCCAGGGGGTATCCCGGTACTTCACGGCCTTTTCGCCGCCGCGGCAACGGGCCGTGTCTTCGTCGACTTTGCCCAGAAAGCGCTGGGAAGGATCATCGGGCACTTCCAGAAAACCCTGTTTGACATAGTCCAGGCAGGCTTGGAGATCGCTATCCGAATCGGCTGTTTCAGCATCAGAATGCACGGAGTAGGCAACCAGAAATAATGCCGCGAATAAGACGGCGGCAAGACCCCAGACTCTGATTGAAGGTGGGTATTTTTTCATTGTTCTTCCTCCGCGATGATTTCCAGGCGCTGAAGGCGATAGAAATCAATATTGAGATACCGTTTTCCGGTACACTTGATTTTGTTGGGGCTTCGTTCGACCACGATCATAGCATCGCTGCCAAGCATGCTTGCATCATGGGGTGTTGCTGCTGGGCAAGCGAAAGAAGGCGACGAACGCCACGCCGCCGGCATGGAAGCGAAGCGATTTGAGTGCTTACCTAATCACGGCGGGAAAGCGTTCAAAACACCAGCGCCAACCGGAAACCGTGAGACCGCAGCACTTTAGTGCCAGCCTTGCCGCGCTTGCCGAAATGGCAGGATATTCCCTTTTCTCAAGGATTATCGCTGTCCATGATCAATGTTTCGCGAATATATAAACCCCTGCCGTGATGAGCGTTCTCAGCCAGATGTGTGAGCGCCTTGTGCGCAGTCTCGGCCGGCAGCGAAGTAAATCCAAGTCGACCGGTCTGCCGCAGGGGGTAAGGAGGCTTTCATGAAATTTTCGGGTGACGTAAAAAGGCACCCAAAAGGTTGATGCTTATCCCCAGAATTTTTCCAGGGACGCTCTTGCCCGGTTAGGTACGCTTTCGAGGGATGGAAAAAAATAAGGCCGCGAGATTCAGGGGTCGTTTGTGAAGTCCATCCCGGCTGTAGGTTGCGCTAGTAGAGGAAGAAAATAAAGTTTTATCAATGAGTATATTACCGCGAAATCCGATTGCAAGGGGTGAGGGCTGATATTGCCCAAATTAGGCGGCCGGTTCTGGAACACAAGCCATAAAGACGGACGATCGTGGCACGCCCGCACGGACCGAAGACGGATTCCCAGGGCATCCGTCGAACCCTGACCTATCCGCCGATTATGCGCCTGCGATCTCTTGCGGCGCTTGCGAAATGGTGCCTTTCGCGGGCGGTACGCGTGGTTAGAACACCCGCCCCCAATCCAGCAAATACCGACCCAAGGTGCGATAACCGGCGCCGACCGCTTCGATGTATTGGTGAACCAGCAGGGATTGCAATTCGTAATTGGAGATCAGACTGGGATAATTTTCGGGTTTATCCGCCAGCGGGTAGAACAGATTGCCGATGCGGCTGGGCAGTTCGCTTGCAATCAGCGTTGTCAGATAACGGATAACCGCCGCATCCATATCGAACAACGGAAATAAATCATGGATCACCCCTTCCAGAGTAAATATCGCTTTTCGGAAAAGCATTAAATCGGCGGGAAAGACAAAACCATCATAGGCCAGCTCCTCCAGGAGTTTGAAGGTCTTTTTGATTTGGGACAATTGGCCGAACGCCGGGTCGTTTACCAAGTCCCGAATCAATTCACGAAACGGGTTCCGCGGCGCGGCGCCGTCCCAGGGAGCGCTCAGCGTCAGGGCCTTGATCGCACGGTGTATGCTGCCCAGATCCATTTTGATGACGGCCTGCATTAATTGCGCGGTCTTGACCCGGTCGCTGCGCTTCAGATGGCCGGCCAAAGTCCAATCCAGAAGCCCGATGCGCAGCTCGCCCGAATCAGGATCTTCGACAACCAGGATATTTCCGGCGTGCGGATCGCCATGAAACAGGCTCGAGGCCTGCCGGCCAAAAAGCGGCCGGCAAACGAGGGCCTCGAAGAGAACGCCCGCGAGGCGCTCGGCCTGCCGCGGTTTCAAGACGGCGTCCGTGATTTTAGGGCCTCGCAGATAGGCCATGGCGGTCATGGTCTCGGTGCTGAATGGCAACCGTTGGGGAATTTGGATGGCGGCCATGTCGCTGTAGAAATCCATCGCCTCGGCCAAATAGGTCTGTTCGGCGGTCAGATCGATCTCATGGGCCAGCATCGAGCGTACTTCCTGAAAAACCTCCAGAAATCTGAAATCTCTGAAAGGGTAGCGGCGGCGGTTGCTTTCGAAAAAGGCGGCCGTTTTTGCCAGGATCACCAGTTCCTCGCCGAGCCGCCTGCGGATGCCGGGTTTGAGGACTTTGAAGACCCCTTCGATGGGTTCCGGAGATGAGGCGCGATACCACCGGAAACGCATGACGGCGCCCACGCTGGCTTCGGATAGCATCGGCGGCTGGATCTGCACGCGACCCCCGCGATCGGTCGACAGCGCTTGGCGGCCGATTCGTTCCACGATGCCCTCCGAGCTGGTGCCATAGATGCCGTTTTCCAGATGAATCAGCCACTTTTTTACCCCTGGATCGAGATTGGGGTTGCGGGCGATGAACTGCCCCAGTTTGTGCAGCGTCGGAAACTGTTTGGCCAGTTCGACAAGCCGCTCCTGGGGGCTGATCGCGGGGTTCAATTGCAACTGACTGGCCGCCAACGCCACAAGACGCTTTCGATTCACCTGCACGAGGAAAAACTCGATGCCGTCGCGCACCACAGCCCGGTAGCGGGCATATGGCTCGGGAATGGCCTCCTCGGGACGTGTCTGCGCCAGGATTTCATGCGCAAGGCGCTTGGCGAAGGCCTCATCTCCCAGTGCCGTGGCAACCGCTTCCAATTTCGCAATCAGGGCCTCAGGGGAAGCGCTGGCTGCAAACGGCTCGAACATGGGATCAAAAGATCTCAGCATATCCTTCCTTTACCGAGTTTAATCCCGGGCCAACGGCAGCCTGGGTTTGGTCGGATTCAAATGCGGTGGTCATTGGTTTCATCTCCAAATCGGGTGGATCAGCACCTGGCGGCATTCGAGATGAATGCTGAATCTATACGCTTTCTGATCGAATGCAATTAAAAAATGCCGTGGTCCGCCCACGGCGCTACGGCATTCGGCAATCGGTTAGGGAAGGTGATTCAACCCTAAGCCTTTCCAAGGCTGAATAGGGACGACCTGTGGTTATGATATAATCGGCAAGGTGTCGGGTTCCGGAATGTGGATTTTGGGTCTGGTACGGCCACGCGCGTTGAAGCGTTTGCGGTGAGACGAACGCCGGTGGGCCGCAGCCGGGAACTTGCCGAGAACGCCGCGCAGGGCCGCCAAGACCATTTCTGGACGGACACTATCTATCGCGGGTCGCCATGTCTCTGGGACCGGCAATCCGCTTATGCCCCGGCAACAGCAGGCAGAGCAGGAAACACAGGCCGGCGGCAGCGGTCACCGTCCAGAACACACCGCTGACGCCTTGCATGACGGCCATTTGCACCATTTCCCGAAGCGCATCCGGCATCACCGCCTGAACCGTCGGGTGAAGCAGGCTCTCCACCTGGCCGAAACCGGCCTCACGCAGGTAGGGTGGCAGATCACGCAGTAAATCGGCACGGCGCACGCTTTCAAAAAGCGTCGCCAAGCGCGTGGCGATAAAACTGCCGCAAACACCAACGCCCACGGCCCCTCCCAAGGTTCGGGCAAACTGGTTCGAAGAAGTGGCCACCCCCAGGTCCTCGGTTGCCAGGCAGGATTGAACCACCAGCAGCGTGGATAGCCCTACCCAGCCCATGCCGACACCGATCACGAAAAAAATGGTGAACATCGTGGCCGTCGTAGTTGCCGGCGAAAAGGTCAGGGTCAGGCCACTGCCCGCCAAGAGACATGCGGCGCCCGCAATGGCGGTCGCCTTGCGACCGATCCGGTCGACAAACTGTCCCAGAACGATAGACCCCAGGGACCAACCCAAACTGAGCGAGAGCATGGCCAGTCCCACCTCCATGGGTGATCGGCCCTGGGCGCCCTGGATGAACAGAGGGGCATAGGCAAACATGGCGAAGATGGCGAAACTGCTAAGAAACGCCGCGGTGTTACCCGTGCTGAAGCCGCGAATGCGGAAAAAGGCAATGGACAGAATCGGGTCGCGGGCCCGCTGTTCGACGGCGATGAATACAGCGACGCTGGCGGCCGCCAATATAAACAGACCAATAATTGTCGGTGAAATCCAGGCATATTGTCTTCCGCCCAGTAAAAAAGCAAACAGAAAAGCCAAAATGGCCGTCGACAGGCTGGCCACCCCGGCGATGTCCAGCGTGACCTTGTCTTTTTTGGTGCGCAGTTCGACCAGATAGGCGCCGATGCCCCCGAGGCAGACCAAGCCCACAGGGATATTGATGAAGAATATCCAGCGCCAGGAGAAATAGGTCACAATAAAGCCCCCCAGGGTGGGCCCCAGTACGCTGGCAACCCCCCACACGGAACTGGCAAACGAAAGGGTGCGTCCCCGGCTCTGGGGCGAGGAGACGTCCGACAGAACGACGTATACCAGCGCAAAGATCGCACCGGCGCCGATCCCCTGAAACACGCGGGCCGCGATCAGGCCAATCATATTGAGGGCGCAGCCGGCGGCCACCGAGGACATGATGAACAACCCGATGGCGGCCATGAACAGGTTGCGGTTGGGATAGAGATCGGCCAGTTTACCGAAGATGGGCAGGGAGACGGCCCGGGCCAGAAAATAGGATGAGTACACCCAGCTGTAGAGATGCAGTCCACCCAGTTCCGCCACGATCGTGGGCATGGCCGCCGACATGACCAAGGCGTCCATGGCACCCAGAAAAAGCGCCAGGAGCGCCGCGACGATAACGGTCACGCGCTGCCGGGGGGTGATCGTCAGCACTGCTTGTCCCTGGTTATTCAACAATTATCTCACGCCTCGCAGCGCGCCCCGAAATGCATATGCCGAGCATTCTACCGATGCCGGGACCGGGGTGCAACCCCGGTTTGGATTCCAAGGCCCGGTTTCCCTGTTGGAGCGCTGCCATGGCCGATTTTACCATTGACGGCCCGAGGGAATTCCTCTACGGTTCCGCCCGCTGACGGCTTTTCGATGTCACGCCTTTTTCACACCGCCACCCGGGAGCCCACCATGATGCGCCGAGAACTGGGAATCTTGTTATTGATGGCTTTGCTTGCCAGCCCCGCCGCCGCACAGGAATTAACCGGAACCCTGAAGCAAATTGAAGAATCCGGCCAGATCCGAATCGGCTATCGTGAATCCGAACCGCCCATGTCCTTTTTGAACCAGGACGGTCAGCCGGCAGGTTATTCCATCGATATCTGCAAGGAAATCGTCACCGGCATTGAAACCAAAATCGGCGCGGGGGTGAACGTAAAGTATGTTCCCGTCACCGCCACGGGGCGCTTCGAGGCGCTCCGCGCCAATAACATCGACATCCTCTGCGGCGCGACCACCATGACCCTTTCCCGTAGCGAAAGGGTCGACTTTACGCTGTTGACTTTTGTCACCGGGGCTTCGTTGATGACACGCAAAGACAATCAGGCCTTTGATTCGGCCGGCTTCGCAGGCACCCGCATTGGCGTGGTCAAAGCCACGACCACCGAAGCCGCTTTGAAAAAACTCCTTCGCGACACGTCTACGGATGCAAAGGTTGTCCTGTTCGATGACGCCGAGGCGGGTATTGAGGCTTTGCGCCGGAAGCAAATCGACGCCTTTTCTTCGGATCAGGTCGTCCTGATTGGTTTGGCCCTGGAACACCCTGACGGCAAGAATTTCGTGATCAAATCCGAGGTTTACTCTTTCGAGCCGTTCGCTCTGGCGGTAAGACGCAACGATGCCGATTTTCGTCTGGCCGCCAACCGCACGATTTCTGATCTTCACCGCTCAGGGAAAATTATTGCCATCTACGACCAATGGATCGGCAAGTTTACCCGCAAAAGACTGCCCATCTTCGATGCCCTGATCCAATTGAATGCCATTCCGGAATGAAACCCCTGCGGTTCGCGGGACTTACCCCGCACCCCCGGGCGTCCATCGCCAACGATCGCACCGGCCTGGCGATGGCGATGCCGGGCGCACCTGCACAGGATTGCCGACACGCCGCCCCGCATCAACCACCCGTAATCCTGTCCCTGGTCTGCCGCCGTTCATGGTAGGATCCGCGCAGTTCAGGAAATCTCCTACGAAACAGGGCTGATCTTCGAAACCACCGGCTACATCACCGGGGTCGAAGGCCTGTCCTTCGCTTTCGACACCGATGACAACGCTGGCATGCTCAAGGCTTTCTTGAGTGACCTCAGCTATGGGCCGCTGGCCTTCGATTTTCTGGGGCTCTCGATATCCACCGCCACCCAGAC
>JASFTA010000062.1:0-7349 GCA_050114115.1 Desulfobacterales bacterium
TTTGATGGTTGCGCTGCCGTTTGACAACCAGCCGCCGGCCTTCACGGCCGTGCGCTGCCAGGACCAGAACCCCCACGGTGCTGACACCGCCGCGCGTCGTATTGGCGCGGTCGAGCGGCGCAAGCTCTAAACGCCAGAGGCGTTCGAAATCCGCCAGGCGCTGGGCTTCAAACTGTTCACGCCAGGCGCCGGCCAGAAAATCGCCGCTACCGCTGTGCACGGGTGCCATAGGGATGTCTCTGTGTTTGCCGATCCGTCAAACCTTAAAGCCCCGCGGCAGCGGATCAGGGCTGGCGCCCCTTCCGGATCCGCCGCCGGCGGCGCAGCACCTGATACTCGGGATGCAGTTCGGGATAGGTGCGTTTCCAGCGTTTGTGAAACCAGAACCACTGCTCCGGATGCCGGCGCACGGCCGTCTCCACCGTGGCCATCAATTGCTGGGTGAAGGCCTGGATGTCATCCCGCAGCGCGCCCCTGCGCGCGGCCGTGATCGGCGGCAGGACTTTCAGACGATACCCCCCTTCAAGGGTGCGCAGACAGAATATCGGCACCACCGGCACGCGGCAGCGATAGGCCAGGTAGGCGGCCGCCGGCGAAGCCAGGGTGCGTTTGCCGAAAAAGCGGATCGCGACCGCCTCGGTCCTCCGCACCCCCTGATCGATCAGCATGATCAGGGTCTCACCTTCCCGGAGGGCTTTGGTCATCACCTGAAGGGCCCCTTTTTTAAACACGACGCGGTTGCCAAACCGGCTGCGCAGGCGGGTGAGCAAAAGATGCAGCGCTTTGAGCTTGACGGGTTTGGCCACGGTCAGGGCCGTGCGATCGAGGATCGCGGCCCCGGCCAGCAGGCCGAATTCCCAGTTGCCCAAATGCCCCGAATACAGGAGGCAGCCTCCGGGCTGCGCCAATGCGGCCGTGAGGACATCCTCCCCCTCGATCACGATCCGCTGGGCGAATTGCCGGCGGGACAAGAACAGGGCCTGAAGATTTTCGAGCAGTACCTGTCCAAAATGCTCGAAGACCCGCACGGCCAGGTCGTCGATTTGCCGGCGGGACCAGTCGGGAAAAACGAAGGATAGATTCTGGCGGACGATGCGGCGGTGGCGCAAATCAAAGCGATAGGCCAACCGGCCCAGCCATTGTCCGCATTTGTATAAGCGCGCGGGCGCAATCGCGGCCACCGCGCGGGCCAGGCCCCCCATCCTCCGGGACCGCGCTTCGCGGAAAGAGTCCGTCGGCGGCACGGCGACGCCTATCCCAGAAGCCCCAGTTGCACCAGATCCTGAATATCCAGAATGCCGGCCGGTACATTGTCGGCGAGCACCACAATATTGTCGATCTGATGGGTATTGAACAGGTTGACGGCCTCATAGATCAGGGCGTCGGCGTTGATGGTGACCGGATGATCGGTAAACTCGATCTCGGCCATGGTGCGGTCGAGGATCGCGGGTCCCACGGCCTGCAGCTTGCGACGGATGTCCCCGTCGGTGAAAACACCGGCCAGGCGACCACGATCGTCCACCAGCGACACCGCGCCGATGCGCGACCGGGTCATGTTGACCAGGGCCTGATTGACCGTGTCCGCAAGGCCGCAGACCGGATTGTGCGCGCGGATGACATCCCTGACCTTGATGGTCATCAAGCGCGTATGCTCCCAGAATTGATGGGTGCCCTCGGTGGTGAGGGTGTTGTCGCAGAGCCGCTGCATGACGCTCCAGGGGACGGTACAGACGTGCACGCCGAGTTGGACCGCCCGGCGCACGTGTTCGGGGTAGCGCACCGAGGAGAACATGATCCGCGCGGGGTAGCGGTAGCGTTCGACCACCTGGACACACTGCTCGAAAAGGGCCAGCGCGTCATGGCCCTGATCCTGAAGACGGCCTGCCAGGGGGCAGACGAAGGCCGCTCCGGCCGCCATGGCCATGTAGGCCTGGTTGAGGGTGTAGACCAGATGCACGTTGACCCGGTGCCCCTGGTCCGTAAGCTGTTTGCAGGCCTGCAGGCCCGCCAGCGAGACCGGGACCTTGAAGACCGGTTCGCGCGTCAGGGGCAGCGCCAGAATCCGGTGGGCTTCGGCCACGATCGCTTCGTGGGTCTCGCCCAGGGCCTCCACATGCAGTTCCGGTACCATCTCCGCCAGGCGGACGATGGCCCCGTCGATGTCGGATATGCCATGGCGGTGCATAAACGTCGGCGTGGTCGTAAGCCCCTGGATGAATCCCAGTTGGAAGGCTTCTTCGATTTCCTGAAAATCGGCTGAATCAAGGAATAATTGCATTAAGACCCTTTCACTGCCGCGTACAAGTTCGATCCGCTCCCCGGCCGGTCCGATGCGCTCAGGGCGCCCGGCGGCTGACCAGGGTGT
The DNA here is from genome assembly GCA_050114115.1 of Desulfobacterales bacterium. Classification (GTDB taxonomy): domain Bacteria; phylum Desulfobacterota; class Desulfobacteria; order Desulfobacterales; family UBA5852; genus JABZFP01. Next base: position 2,366 of record JASFTA010000062.1, read on the forward strand.
GGATGGCCATTAGGGGTTCCAAAAAAGCCGCCAGGCCCGCCAGCGGCACCTGGCTGGCGGCATCACAGCGCGCCGCGGGTGGATCGGGATGCGTCTCCACGAAAATACCGTGAACACCGGCCGCCACCCCGGCCCGCGCGATCGTGTTCAGATACTCGCGCTGGCTGCCGCGCGGATCTTTGCTGGGAATGCCGTAACGCCGTATGCTGTGGGTGATATCGAACACCACCGGGTAGCCGGTCTGGCGCAGCTCGTAAAAGCTGCGCGGATCGACCACCAGGTCATTGTAGCCAAAGGTGTAACCACGTTCGGTCAGCAGGATCCGGTTGGAACCGCTGGCCTCGATCTTGCGGACCGGCTTGATCATGTTGGCCGGGGCCAGAAACTGGCCGTGTTTCAGATTGACGGGAAGCCCGGTGCGTGCCGCGGCTGTCACCAGCGACGTCTGCATACACAGGTAGGCGGGGATCTGGAGCACGTCCACGGCATCGGCCGCTGCGCGGACCTGTTCGGGATAATGCACATCGGTGATCACCGGCAGATCAAAGGCCCGCCGGATGCGGGCCAGCAAAGCCAGCCCCTCCTCCAGACCCGGCCCATGGAAATGATCGATGGCACTGCGGTTGTCTTTCATGAAGGACGATTTGAAGACCAGCGGCAGGTTCAGGCCTGCCGCGACGATCTTCAACTGTTCGGCCGTGCGCATCATGGTGGTTTCATCTTCGATGACGCACGGACCGGATATCAGAAACAGCTGGTCGGTTCCGCAGCGGATATTTCCGATTTCAACGATATGGGATGCTGGCATGGCCTCCTCGCTTGGCGGCGGCCGTCGCTCCGGCCGCTTCCGCCCGGGTTGTAACCGGGCGGCGCTGGCCGTCAATAGCATACAACCGCAGGACCTTCAATCTTTACCCCACCCGGTAAACCTTACGAATTTCAGGGTCGCTAATTGACACTGAAATCACAATCACCTATTGTTTGGCGCTTTAATCGGAAGCCTTCCCATCGCCAAACGTACCGACGGGAAGATCCGTCGCACTAAAGACCTCGCAAGGCAGACACCAACATACGATGAACCACGTTTTTCCGACCGCAATCCGCTGGGCTTTCCGCGCCTACGACCAGGCCTGGATACCCGCCCAAAGGGGACTGCGTCATCACGTCAAGCTGCGCGAAGGATTTGCCCAGCGCATCGTCCAGGAGCCCTTCCGGCATTCGGTCGATGTCTGGATCCAGGCGGCTTCGGCCGGCGAGTCGCATCTGGCCGCCATGCTGATGGCGCACTTGCGCCGGGAAGGCAACCTGCAAATCCTGGCCACCACCAATACCCGCCAAGGCATGGACATTCTGGCCCGTGCGGCGGCCCGATTGAAATCAGATCCCGGCGGCGGTCTGCAAACCCGATTTTTCCCTTTCGACCGCCCGAGCATCATGCAGCAGGCCGTCCAGAGCCTGAAACCCCGTTTGATGGTGCTCCTGGAAACCGAACTGTGGCCGGGACTCCTCTTTACCCTGCGCCAGACGGGTATTCCCGTGATCATGGTGAACGCGCGCCTGCAGGCCCGCAGCCTGAGGGCCTACCGGCTGTGGCCGGCCCTCTGGCGCATGTTGGCGCCCCAGCGCATCCTGGCCATCAGCCGGACCGATGCCGGACGACTGGCGCGCCTGTTCGGCCGCGTTCCCGTGGAGACCATGCCCAATATGAAATTCGACCGCATCGCCCGGTCGATTGCGGCAACCCCCGCCCCGCCTCCGGACTGGACCCGGCATCTGCCGTCGACATCGCCCTTCGTCGTCCTGGGCTCCATCCGCCGGGAAGAAGAATCGGCGGTCGTGAAAATCATCGACCATCTCCAGCGCCGATACCCGCAGACGATCGTTGGCCTTTTTCCCCGCCATATGCATCGCGTCGCGACCTGGTGCCGCCACCTGCAGGCGAGCGGCCGGCCTTACCGGCGACGCTCCCGGATCGATGGCCCGATTCCCGGCGGAACCATTGTGATCGGTGATATTTTCGGTGAGCTGACGAGGACCTACGCCGCGGCGACCGCGGTATTTGTGGGCGGCAGTCTGGCACCTTTAGGCGGTCATAATTTTCTGGAACCGCTGTTGAGCGGTATCGCCCCGGTCGTGGGCCCCCACCGGCAGACCTTCGAGTGGGTCGGCCCGGAGCTTTTCCGGAACCATCTGGTACAGGCCGCCACCGACTGGCGGGACGCTGCCCGGCGCATGGCCGCCCAATACGCGCAGGCTGCTGACAAAAGTACGATTCAACGCCAGGCCATGGCCTTTTTCGATCGTCACCGTGGCGGAACCGCGCAGGCCTGCCGGGCTATCCGTGATCTCCTCAACCAGGCCTGAACCGTCAACCCCCATCGTCCGCCGCCAATCGGCTTCAATTCCCGTTTGACATTCGCCCCCTTTCTTTATTATTTTCGATCGCTTTATTTAATCGAATGAATCGCTTCTATGTCACAACCGTCAGCCAACAGGCCGGATGGCCGTCCGTTCTCCGAACCCGGCATCCCTCCGGCATCCGAGCCCACCCGACGAATCCTGATCGTCCAAACCAGCCATTTGGGCGATACCATTCTTTCGACACCCCTCATCGGCGCCCTGCACCAGCTCCATCCAGGCGCCGAATTGTGGATGCTGACCACGCCGGCCGGTGCCGAGGTGGTTCGCCGCGATCCCCGGCTGCAGGCGGTGATCGTTTTCGACAAACGGGCCCGCGACGAGGGGTTCACCGGTCTGCTGCGCATGAGCCAACGCCTGCGGCGATTGGCCTTTGACCGGGTCTATGCCCTGCAGCGCTCCTTCCGGACGAGCTTGATGTTGGGCTTAAGCGGTATCCGCCACCGAATCGGTTTTACCAGTGCCAAATGGTCCTTTTTCTACCATGTGCGGCGCCCGCGCAATGCGGACCACCACGATGTCCTGCGCAACCTCGCCCTGCTGTCGGCCGAAGCCCCGCTGGCATCCCTGCCGACGAGGATCGTTCTTTTTCCCCCGGGCATCGATGCAATTGCCCCCGAACTGGCCGGGCATGTCAAACACCCGACGCCCTATGTGCTGCTCGCCCCGGGCAGTGCCTGGGAAACCAAGCAATGGCACTGGGAGCACTTCCGCCGCGTGGCCGGCAGCCTCGTCGATCAGGGCTACCGCGTCCTTCTAATCGGCGCCGGTGCCGATCAGGACATCAACCGCCGCGTGGCCCGGGGCCTGGCGGTGGACGACCTCACCAACCATACATCGGTGGCCGAAGCCATGGCCCTTGTCCAACATGCTGCGGGCGTGGTGTGCAACGACAGCATGGCTTTGCATTTGGCCTCGGCCTTTCAGAAACCCTGCGTTGCCGTTTTCTGCGCCACCAGTCCGGCTTTCGGTTTCGGACCCTGGCAAAATCCGCGCGCCCGGGTGGTGGAACAGGAAGATCTGGCCTGCCGACCCTGTTCCCGCCACGGCGGACGACGCTGCCCCACCGGCACCCGGGCCTGTATGGAAGCCCTTACCCCCGACAGGGTGTTGTCCGCCCTGAAGACGGTGTTGCCGGCGTTATGACCAAACGGCAACGACAGCCTCATGGGCGTTATGTTTTCCGACGGTCTCGGGCCCTGGCCCGGCACCAGCGCGATCAGCTCATCGCCTGTTTCCAAAAAGGGTCCAAGCCTCCCGGCGGCGGCCTCGAGGGCCGCTGTCGCATGCCGACCTGCGAGCTGGCGGATGTCGGGCCCGTTGTCGTCAAAATTTATACCCGTGGTGGTCTGATGGGACGCTGCAATCGACACCGCTATCTGCGATGGGGTCCCACGCGCAGCGAGCAGGAATTCGCATGGCTGGAGCAAGTCCGCAAACTGGGCATCCGCGCACCGGAGCCGGTTGCCGCCGTGCACCGTGGGGGACTGTTCTACCGTTGTTGGCTGGTGACGCACAGGGTTTACGGCGCCCTGCCCCTGACCCAATTCGGCCGCCAACAACCCGAAGACCTCGCCGCGGTAATGGCCGCCTGCAGCCGGCAAATCGACCGCCTGATTCAAAACCGCATTCTGCACCCGGATCTGCACCCCGGCAACGTGCTGGTCGATCCCCATGGCAAGATTTGGATCATCGATTTCGACAAGGCCGCCGTCTATCGCGGCCGGCGGCAAAACCTGGCGGATCGCTACCGGCGGCGCTGGCGGCGGGCCGTGCGCAAACACGCCCTGCCGCACGAATTGGCGGCGCTGGCAACTTCCGCGCAGACATGCCGCCGCAATGAACACGTAAACGACGCAGGATAAGAATGCGCGCAACGACTGAAACGATCCACCTCAAGGGCGACGAATCCCTGCTTATCATCCTGATGGGCGCCCTCGGGGATCTGGTGCGTGGTTTCTGTCTTCCCGCCCAGATCAAATCCCGCTACCCCGACGTGCACATCACCTGGCTGGTGGAGCCCCGCTGGTGCGATCTGGTCGCCCAACATGATCAAATTGACACCATGCTGGTCTTCGACCGCCCCCGCGGTCTCAAGGCCCTCCCGGAACTAAAGCGCCGACTGCGGCGAAGCGCTTTCGATATCACCCTGGACCTTCAGCGTCACTTCAAAAGCGGCGTATTCGCCTATCTCTCCGGCAGCCCGCAGCGCCTGGGTTTTCACCCTCGCAACGCCAAAGAGTTCAACTGGCTCTTCAACAACCGCTATATCCCCTTTTACGACGAATGCCGCTCCAAGTTGCAGCAGTACCTGCAATTCAATGCCCTGCTGGGCATCGACATAGCGCGGCCGCTTGATTTCGGGCTTTCCGCCGCGGCGGCCGCGCCGCTGCCCCTCAGCCTGCCCCCGGCCTATATCGTCATGGTCATGGGGTCGTCCTGGGCGACCAAGAACTGGCATGCCGAGGGTTACCGTCAGTTGCTGGCGTGGGTGTTGAAGACCACCGCCATGGGCGTGGTCCTAGTGGGGGATCGTTCCCAGAAGCACACGGCCCGCACGGTGCGG